>CANHDG010000079.1 GCA_947459365.1 Saprospirales bacterium | reverse complement strand
TAAAACGGTATCCCCATTCTCTGGCTTGATCCGCAAGGACCTCCCCGTCATCGTACTATCATCCTCCAACTTCCAAATCTCCAGCCGATCCCCTCGATCCGTTGGCATAAACCATACCCCCCGCAATACTTTCAAATCCTTAAACGCAATCCATGGATCAAATTCCTGCGCCCCCAACCAGCCAGAAGACATCAAAAGAGCACTCAGTACAACAGCTATTCGAATCATACTATTCATTCATTTTTTTGCAAAAAAACAACTATTTTCTGGTTCATAACGATTCAATCTGCTGTTTATACATTTCCGCCTGCCTTAAAAGTGCGTTTTGCTCCTTTTCAGCCATTTTATCCCATACTTTATACATCATCCCAATCCTCGGATTGCGCTCCAATAAGGCCCGATTGCGATGATAAAAATCCCAGTACAAACTGTTGAACGGACAAGCTCCTGGCCCATACTTCAAATCCTTCCGATACTTGCAATTTTTACAATAATCACCCATTTTATGCAGGTAATTAGCACTACTTACATAAGGTTTCGTGCCTACAATACCCCCATCTGCAAACTGCGACATTCCCCTGGTATTGGTGATTTCCACCCATTCCACAGCATCCATATAAATACCAAGGTACCATTCATCTACCTGATCCGGATCTACCCCCAATAATAAAGCAAAATTGCCCGTTACCATCAGGCGTTGTATGTGGTGCGCATACGCCCGCTCCAAACTTTGCTCAATGCTGTGCCGCAAGCAATTCAAGCCGGTCTTTCCCGTCCAATACCAAGAGGGTAACGGTGCCTTATGTCCAAAAAAATTCAACTCGGCATATTCCGGCATCCTCGCCCAATAAACACCCCGCATGTACTCCCGCCAACCTACCACCTGGCGAACAAAGCCCTCCAAACCAGCAAAATCAAGCTGGTCAGCATGCAACTCCCAATACGAAATACAAGCATTCACCACCTCCTTCGGATGCAACAGCTTGATGTTTAAGCAAAAAGACAACCTGGAGTGAAACAACAACCAATCCCGCTGGGTCATCGCATCCTGATACATGCCAAAAGCAGCCAAACGATACTGAATAAAGTGCTCCAAGGTCTTTAACGCTTCCGCACGGGTCACCGGCCAGTCAAATCGGGCCGGATCCAACGTCCCTATTGTTCGAACCTGCATCCGATCTAATAACTCCACTACCTCACGCACCTCTCTGAAAAACCGCGGAATAGGTGGCAAAACAACCGATTTAGGCATTTTCTTGCGATTCTCCGCATCGTAATTCCAGCGCCCCGTTAAAGGAGTCTCCCCGTCTGGCTCCATCAAAATTTGATGCCGCCTCCGCATCTCCCGATAAAAGGTCTCCATCAAGTACCCCTTTTTTCCAACAAACAAATCGCCTAATGCAGTCCGACTCGTCAAAAAATGTTCCGAAGATACCCTCTCCGAGGCAATAGAAAGACCGGTACACCACTCCCGCAACTCCTGGTCCAGCCGCCACTCGTCCGGCTCCTGATACTGAAATCGAGTAACCCCATACCGCTCCACCAACACCGCACAGTTAGCCGTCACCCGCTGCTGATTCTCTGGATCATCCAAATACCAATAGTGTACTCGATGCTCCTGATCCCGCAAATGCCCAGCAAAGGCGCGCATCGCCAGAAAAAAACCGACCACTTTCTGCACATGGTGCCGAACATACCCCGTCTCCGATAAAACTTCCATGAAGACATATACCACCTCCTCGTCTCGTTCCTGATACCAACTGTGCTGGTGATTTAATTGATCCCCTAATATAAGTCGCAGTGTTGCCATCTATCCTAAACAAGCACCCAACCCTTCGGTTCACCTGCAAACATTCCTATCTAATAAGAAAATAACCCAAAATCTAACTCATTTCACCTCCTTTACTATCTTTGACCAATGATTTCAAACGATATCCGACAGTCCCCCACCCTCCCAGGCCAATTTTACCACGATGCTGGACGCTTCGAACAAGGTAAAGAATCTGTATTTGCCCGTTCCTGGCAACTCATCACCGGCGCAGAGGAAATGGTCCGCCTACCTGGGGAGGTGCTGCCTTTTAAATTCATGGACGGCTTGATCGAGGAACCCTTACTCCTGCTTTATGACGAACAGGGGCAACCCCGCTGCTTATCAAATGTGTGTACCCACCGCGGCAAAATACTAGTGGAACATCCTGGCCGACTTGACCGGTCCCAACTTATTTGCGGATACCATGGCCGCCGATTTGGACTGGATGGTTCTTTCAGATCAATGCCCGAAATGGAAAGCGCCCTCGACTTTCCCTGCGCAAGTGATCACCTCACTCAGCTTCCACTCCATAACTGGCGCCAGTTCCAATTTACCTCCCTTCAGCCCGCTTTTCCATTCGATGCGTGGATCGCCGAAATGGAACAAAAAATAGGATTTCTACCCATAGAAACCTTCCGATTTGCACCAGAACGCTCCCGTGATTACTTGGTAAAAGCGCACTGGGCCCTCTACTGCGATAATTACCTGGAAGGATTCCATATTCCTTTTGTCCACAAAGGACTCGCTACCTCCCTCGACTGGTCGGGCTACCGGACGGAATGCTACCGCTGGAGCAATTGCCAAGTAGGAATCAGCCGTGGAGGAGAACATTGTTTCCAATTACCAACCCACCACGAGGACGCCGGTCAGGAAATTGCCGCCTACTATTTCTGGCTTTTCCCCAATATTATGTTCAACTTCTATCCCTGGGGGCTATCACTGAACATTGTTCGCCCACTCCATAAAGACCTAACACGTGTAAGTTTCAGAACCTATGTCTGGGACGAAGCAAAACTGGGGCAAGGCGCTGGAGGCGATGTAGACCTGGTCGAACGCGAAGATGAAGCAGTAGTAGAACAAGTACATATCGGCACCCGATCTCGTTTTTACCAATCCGGTCGTTTCTCTCCAAGTAGAGAAACCGGTGTTCACCACTTCCATTTACTTCTACAGGAAATGTTTGCAGAAACAAAAACAGGCAGCCCCACCATCCGGTAAAGCTGCCTGTCTCAAATAAAGGATAAAACAATATTACTGTCCAGAGGGTGTAAAGCCACTATTCACCTTGCCCTTATTTGATTTTTTTTCCAAAGGTGCGGTATTTTGATTGCCTGGAGAAGCCTTCGGAGTCTTTGCCCCGGCTTCTGATGGACGATCTTTTGGATTCATCTTTTTCATTTCTTTTTGCTGCTTTCCACCCTTGCCTGCTCCGTTTTTTGCACCTTTCCCAGCACCCGCGGACTTGGCTTTTTTCTCTTGAGCTGCTTTTTTAATAGCCTCATTGCCATTGCCCGGCTTACCAGCCGTTTTTCCATCAGCGACCTTTAAACCAGCAGGCTGCTCTACTTTAGCGGGTTTCGTTTGTACAGGTGGAGCAACCACATCAGACTGCGCAGAAGCTGAGCTCAATGCAGCAGCAGAAATCAGAATCGAGAAAATAATCTGTTTTTTCATTATTTTATAGACTGTTTTTAATGTAAAAAGTACTATCAAAAGGGCAATTACTTTATTCAAACGAAACAAAGGTACTACCTTGGTATCGATCTACCTTAGATTTAATATTTCATTAAGGAAATAGCAGGGCAAGCAAGTACTCCCTAAGACTTCAGTGGAAAAAGGGCGGCCATCCAATCCCTTTACGCAACTCGAGTGCTCCATCCTCGATATTCCCTGCCTTGTCAGACGGAGGGATCGTCTTTTTTCCCAAACCAATTAAAAAACTACTTACTTTGCTGACCGTTTCAATTAAATACTACACCTATGGTACGTCGCTCTTTTATCCGCCAAACTGCCAGCTTACTAGGAATAGCCGCCTTACATCAGTCCGTCGCGGAAGCTTTCCCTTCTATGCAAAGCCCTACTTTAGGTCCAGATGCAGATTTTTGGAGGCAAATCCGCCTAGCGTATGCCGCTAGCCCTACCCTGATTAACCTGAATAACGGCGGCGTTTCTCCTGCACCAAGGGCTGTATTAGAAGCACAAGAGCATTACAGCCACCTCTGCAACGAAGCACCCTCCTATTACATGTGGAGAATCCTGGACCAAGACCGGGAGCCTTTGCGGTACAACCTGGCGGCCATAGCAGGGGTAGATCCCGAGGAAATTGCCATCAATCGAAATGCCACCGAAGCCCTCAATTCCGTGA
Source organism: Saprospirales bacterium (assembly GCA_947459365.1). GTDB lineage: Bacteria > Bacteroidota > Bacteroidia > Chitinophagales > Saprospiraceae > M3007. Next base: position 9,127 of record CANHDG010000079.1, on the reverse strand, counting down.
TCTTCGGGCTTCCCCTTCAAGCCGGAGACGAAGTTGTTTTATCCAAATACGACTACCCCAACATGATCAATGCCTGGAAACAACGAGAAAAACGCGACGGTATCAAACTACTCTGGGTAGACCTTCAGCTTCCCTCCGAAAATGAGGAGGAAATGGTCAGCGCGTTTACTACTCAATTTTCCTCAAAAACAAAACTCGTTCACGTTACCCACATCATTAACTGGTGTGGCCAAATACTCCCCGTCCGTAAAATCGCAGAGGCCGCCCACCAAGTAGGAATAGAAGTACTGGTAGACGGTGCACACTCCTTCGCCCTCCTGGACTTTAAAATCCCGGACCTGGGCGCCGATTATTTCGGAACCAGCCTGCATAAATGGCTGAGCGCCCCTATCGGATCCGGAATGCTTTGGATAAATAAAGATAAAATTGGAAAAATATGGCCCCTGCTCTCGAACGACCAACCGCAAAGCAATAATATCCGAAAATTCGAAACCCTGGGAACCCGTAACTTCCCCATCGAAATGGCCATCGGATATGCTGTCGACTTTTACCAAATGATCGGTGCTCAACGAAAAGAAGAACGCCTCCACTTCTTGAAAAATTATTGGATGGATAAGGTCAGTAACGTCCCAGGAATCCAATTTTTTACTTCAAAAAAACCCAAATACGGCTGCGCCATCGGATGTTTTGGGATCGAAGGGAAAAAGCCAGGTGACATCTCAGAAACCCTGTTCCGCGATTGGAAAATACATACAGTAGGAATAGAATGGGAAAAAATAAAGGGCGTTCGCATAACCCCTAATGTGTACACCACCACAGAAGACCTGGATAAACTCGTATCTGCAATAAAGCAATTAACCTAACCTTTTTTTGAATCACGTCTAATAGGAATGTAATCACTTCACAATGGCAAAAAAGAAATATTATGTGGTGTGGGAAGGAATTCAACCCGGAGTGTACGACAACTGGGACGATGCCGGAGCACAGGTAAAAGGAGTGAACGGTGCTAAATACAAATCCTTTGCCAGTAAAGCAGAAGCAGAGAAAGCGTTCAAAGGGAGCTACTGGAATTATGCAGGCACCGACACCAAAACCGTCAAAAAAACAAAAGGTGAGCTCGAAAAAATAGGGGTCCAACTAGATAGCCTGGCAGTGGATGCCGCCTGCAGTGGCAACCCCGGCGATATGGAGTACCGAGGAGTACATGTCCGAACCGGACAGCAAATTTTTCACGTCGGACCGCTGCCAGATGGTACCAATAACATAGGGGAATTCCTGGCACTTGTCCATGCACTGGCCTGGCTACACCAACAAAATAGTCCACAGGTCCCAATCTATACCGACTCCAAAAATGCACAAGCTTGGGTAAAAGCCAAAAAATGTAGAACCAAACTAGAACCCAGCCCTCGGAATGCCCAAATCTTTGAACTTATTCGACGCGCAGAACAATGGCTGGCTACCCACCATTTTAACAATAAAATCATCAAGTGGGAAACCGATCAGTGGGGAGAAATCCCGGCCGACTTCGGACGAAAATAAACCGGCCGGGATTACCCGACCACCTACATTTTTCCAAATAAATCCTCTAGCTTATTCCACCGGTAACTAAAAATACCCTCCAGCTGACGCCGCACAAACAACCAATTTGCTAGTTGACCCAGAGGACCAAATGGAATCTGGTAATGAACCAAATCTGTCATCTCTACCCCTCCCGGAATCTCTCTGAAATGATGCTGATGGTGCCAAATCCGATAGGGCCCAACCCGCTGCTCGTCCACAAAAAACTGCCGATCAGCAACATGTTTGATCTCCGTCATCCAAAACAACGGTATCCCAAGTACTGGCTTCACTGTGTACGTGATTATTTGACCCGTGTACATCTTCTTTAAAAACTCCGGGTCGGAGGTCACCTTAAAATCCATATAAGGAGGCGTAATCTCCCTTAAATTGAGTGGACTGGAAAAAAAATCCCAAGCCTGATCAAGTGAAATAGGAAGGCGCTGAACGCGCTTCAAAGCATAAACGGACATAAACTGTGCAGTGTTTGTTTATCCGCTTAACAGCCCCACCGCTATTTTGTTGCCACTACTCCACCCGACCCCGAATCATCAAGATCTCCGGCTTGCGCATTGCATCAAAAAATACACGGATTTTTTTACTGAACGGCCCCTTGTTTTCAGCCGTAAACTCGATCCGCAAATCACCCTTCGCTCCAGGTGCCAACGGCTGCTCCGGCCACTCCGCCGCTGTACACCCACAAGTGGTCCGGACGGTCTGCAATAAAACGGAATCTGCAGAAATATTCTGAAAAGAAAAGACCACCCCACTGGTGGTCCCAAATTCTACTGACCCAAAATCATAATCCGTCTCCGTCGTCCACTGAATGGCAGACGAAGAAAAATCAAATGACAGCGAAAAAAAAGCAAGCAGGACCACCCAATAGTGGGCGTTCCTGCTTGCTAAACGAAAATGGAGGGACTTTATCATAAATCTACTATTCCACCATTGGACTAATCGCATCCAACATCCGATTCAACTCCTGATCATTGTTAAATTTTAATACAATCTGGCCTGTTCCCTTGGCATCGCGCTTCAAAACCGCCCGCGCACCGAAAAACGCACTGAACTGATTCTGAATGGCACGCAAGTTCTCCGGCAACCGCTGGTCAGGCTTGCTAGGTTTAGTCGTGCGCTCTTCCTTATACTTAGCAATTAACTGCTCTACCGCCCGAACAGACAAATCCTCCGTCCGAATCTGATTAAGTAAAGATAACTGAAACGCCCGGTCTGTTACCCCCTTCAAAGCACGGGCATGACCCATACTTAACTCCTGCTTTTTCACTGCCGCCTTGATCTCATCGTGCAACTTTAGTAAGCCTAGGTAATTCGTAACCGTACTGCGCTGCTTGCCAACCCGGTCAGCCAATTGTTCATCTGACAACCCAAATTCCGTCTTCAAGCGGCCATACGTGTTGGCAACTTCCATCGGATTCAAATCCTCCCGCTGGATATTTTCAATCAAGGCCATCTCCACCATCTGCTGGTCGTCGGCCAATCGAATGTAGGCGGGAACCTCTGTTAACCCAGCTAATTTACTCGCCCTAAAACGACGCTCCCCAGAAATGATCTGATACAACTTGGCATGAATACGCCGAACCGTGATGGGCTGAATAATGCCATGAATTTTGATACTCTCCGACAATTCCAACAAAGCCGTCTCATCAAAATATTCCCGCGGCTGACGGTGCATGGGCTCTATGAACTCCAAGGGGAGCATCGCCACATTGGATGCCAACTCCCGGGCAGCCTCCTCCGGAGTGTTCTGCTCAATAATTTGTTCTACCTGCTGTGGTGTAGCCAATAATGCGCCAATACCCTTCCCAACAGCTTGTTTGATGTCCAGTTTTTTTGCCACTTTTTATCCTTTTTTCCTACTAATTAGGGGTATTTAATCGCAAAAATTCTTCTGCTAAGTTTAAGAAATTCACAGCACCCTTGCTGTTGATGTCGTACATCGCAACCGGCACGTGCTGCATGGGCGCCTCCGCAATCCTGGAGTTACGGTGAACAATGGTTTCAAACACATAATCCGTGCTGCTGTTCCGCACCTCCTCTACTATTGCATTCGCCAAACGAAGACGGCTATCGTACATCGAAATAACCAAACCCTCTACCCGCAAATTCGGATTGTAACCGTGCTTGACCAATGAAATGGTATTTTTCAATTTTGCCAAACCCTCAAAGGAATACATCTCACACTGAACCGGTATCATTACTGTATCCGCCGCCACTAAGGCATTGATCGTGATCAATCCCAAAGATGGAAGACAATCAATGAAAATATAATCATACTCCTGACGAAGCCCATCCACCAAACTCCTCATAATATACTCGCGCTTAGGCTTATTCACCAACTCAACCTCCGCACCAACCAAGTTGATGCTGGAAGGCAATAAGTACAGGTTAGGTGTTTCCGTCGCAATAATAGCCGCTAACGGATCTAAATCATTGACAATACAATCATACAGTCCAATCGTATTTTCATCCGTCACCAAACCTACCCCAGAAGAGGCATTAGACTGTGGATCCGCATCGATCAACAATACTTTTTTGTCTAGTATAGCCAGAGATGCTGCTAAATTAACCGCTGTAGTGGTCTTTCCTACACCACCTTTCTGATTCGCGATCGTTATGACTTTGCCCATTGCTAAAGTATGTTAGTTGTTTTGCTCTATTGCAGCCACAAAGGTAAAGAGATCTTTATTTGAAAGCGTGGAACATTTTTGCACAAAAGACTGACACGTTCCTAACATTTTACTGACACCTCTATTTTTATGTGTAAAAAATTGATTATTAATTTTTTATAAAAATATTATAAAATTAAAATCAACAATTACAGGAAAAAAAGCACGCTCCACCATCCCAATGTTCCACAGTACTAACAGGCACCTTCATACTTAACCCCCATTTGCGCCAACATCACATCCATCGTTCTACTCAAAGTACAACTGAACTCCAAAGGCACCCGATCACTTTCTTTCTTGCCCGCTTCCAAACAATCCATTACATGCGCTGCCTCAAAATGATACCCCCAACCCTCATAAGGGAAGGAAAACTCCTCAGGGTCCGATCCATCGTGCATCTGAAGTGTAAAGGTCGTCGGATGATGCCACCTCGGTTGTATATGGATCTGTCCCTTTTCTCCGTAAATCCAGGCCTCTACCGGGGTGTCTGCCGCAACCGTCGCATGCCCCATTGCCAACCCATTTCCCTCGTATTGAAATATAAATGAACAAGTCTCATCTACTCCATCACGCGTCCGTGTGCCAACCGTATGAATGCCCGAGGGTAAAGGCGGACCAAAAATCAACATAGCCAGTAATACAGGATAAATACCGACATCCAACAAGGCTCCTCCTCCTAATTTCGGGTCAAACAAACGCCAGTCTGCCTTGTACGCCGCATAAAACCCAAAATCAGCCTTAACAGAATGTATTCTACCCAATACTCCCGACCGAACCTGCTCCAATACAGCCTCCATTCCAGGAATGAACAAAGTCCACAAGGCTTCCATCAAAAACACGCCTCGCTCCCGCGCCAGCTGCGCCATCTCCGCTGCTTGCTGACCATTCATCGCAAAGGGCTTTTCACAAAGCACCGGAATACCCGACCGCAAGCAATCCATCGTACTAGAATAATGTCCCGTATGTGCTGTAGCCACGTACACCACATCCACCCCGGCCCTTTGAATCAACTCCTCATAGCTGCCAAATGCTTGTTCACAGCCATATTGCTCTGCAAACACCCGAGCTCGCTGAACATCAGTCGACGCTACCGCCACCAACCGGGCGTTCGGCAAACGCTGCAAATCAGTGGCAAACTTGTGGGCAATCTTGCCCAAACCAAGAATACCCCAACGAAAAATCCGCTTTTTTGTACCTTCCATAGTCGACAAAGTTAATCAACCAAAACTAAAAATACACCTCCTTCGAAAGAATCCCCTTCTTTCTTCCCTCCATTGACACACCTACCTGAAAAAAGACCAATTTTTTACTAAAAAAAGCCCCAAAAAACAAGCGGCATTCGCCCAAAATCCCTAAATTGAAGGCAGTTTCGTCTTGATAGGTTCGCTTCCTTTTCTTCACCGATTTTTTGGAAAAAGCTGATTAGTTCGGCTCGCATACTGGTTTTTCGCAACGGGATGGAAGGTGCATTTCTGTTTTCCAACCTATTTTTTCATACCTAACCTTTTTGTTCGCTATGGCTACTTATGATACCAATCAAATCCGAAATGTTGTTTTGGTGGGACATGCCGGCTCCGGCAAAACCACCTTCTCTGAAGCCATGCTTTTTGAGGCGAAAGCAATCAACCGACGTGGATCGGTGAGCGAGGGTACCACTCAAAGCGATTACACCCCAATCGAACAAGAACGAGGCCACTCCCTCTTCACCTCCGTTTTGCACGCCTCTTGGAAAGATTCTAAAATCAATATCATCGATACCCCAGGGTTGGATGATTTTGTCGGAGAAGTGGTAGCCGCCCTGAAAGTAGCCGACACCGCCCTCCTCCTGCTCAATGCTCGAAATGGCGTAGAAGTCGGCACCGAAATCATCTGGGAATACGTCGATCAATATGAAACCCCTACCATTTTTGTCATTAACCAACTCGACCACGAAAAAGCCGACTTCGAGGCCACCCTCGAACAGGCGCGAAACCGGTTCGGAAACAAGGTCCTGCCCCTTCAGTTCCCCGTCATTACCTCCGATGGATTCCACGCTATTATAGATGCCCTTCGGATGGTTATGTACGTTTTCCCTTCAACCGGTGGTAAACCCAATAAATTACCCATCCCTGCGGAACACCAACAGCGCGCCAATGAAATGCACGCAGCACTCGTAGAAGCCGCCGCCGAAAACGATGATACCCTCATGAACCATTTCTTTGAAGCTGGCACCCTGAGCGAAGAAGAACTAGCCAAAGGCCTCACGATCGGATTAGCACACCACCAGTTTTTCCCTGTCTTCTGCGCCTCTGGCCTAAAAGATATCGGTAGCGGCCGAATAATGGGCTTTCTCCACGATATCGCCCCCTCCCCTGCCGACCGACGCGCAGCAGCGCTGGAACCAAGAGGATCCAAACCCTGCGATCCCAATGCCCGCACCTGCCTCTTTATCTTTAAAACCGTCCATGAACCCAAAGTCGGGAATGTTTCCTACTTCAAAGTGTACTCCGGAGTGCTAAACGCCGGTGACGAACTCGTCAATGCCGACAATGGTACCCTAGAGCGCTTTAGCCATCTCTATGAAAGCGAAGGAAAAAATAGAGACGCCGTTCCTACCCTGAAAGCCGGCGATATCGGCTGCGCCGTCAAATTAAAAGCGTCCCATACCAACCAAACCCTCAACCCAAAAGGTGCTGACATCAAAATAGAACGTATCCAGTTCCCAAGCCCTAAAATTCGAATGGCCGTCGTGCCTCCTAGCAAGGCAGAGGTCGAAAAAATGGCACATGCCCTCCATACAATCCGGGAAGAAGACCCCACGCTCTTGCTAGAACAAAGCAAAGAACTCAAACAAACCATCATCGAAGGACAAGGGGAAATGCACCTGGAAGTCATCAAACACAGGGCCGCTCAATATTTTGGAGTAAACCTCCAGTTCGAAGAGCCCAAAATCCCCTACCGCGAAACCATCCAACAGGAAGCCAATAAAGACTACCGCCATAAAAAACAATCCGGCGGATCCGGACAGTTCGCCGAAGTCCACCTGCGCATCGAACCCTTCTACGAGGGAATGCCAGCCCCTATTGGCCTAAACGTGAAAAATACCGAAGTGGAAGAGCTGCCCTGGGGCGGAAAATGGACTTTCGGCTGGGCCGTAATCGGAGGCGCCATCGACGCCCGATTCATCAACGCCATCAAAAAAGGCATCTTTATTAAAATGGAAGAAGGCCCCCTCACTGGATCCTACTGCCGGGACCTGCGCATCACCGTCTATGACGGAAAAATGCACCCAGTCGACTCCAATGATATGGCATTTCAAATCGCAGCAAGCATGGCCTTCAAAACAGCCTTCCTGGAAGCCGGACCACAATTGCTCGAACCCATGTACGACCTCGAAGTGATGTGTGAAGCAGAAGTGATGGGAGCCGTTATGGGCGATCTCCAAACCCGAAGGGCCATCATTCAGGGAATGGATTCAGAAGGACATTATCAAATCGTACGTGCTCGATTGCCCCTCAAAGAATTGTACCGTTATGCATCCGCTCTTCGTTCCCTAACACAAGGAAAAGCAAAATTCAAAATACAATTTGCTGACTATGCCCTGGTGCCCGCTGACCTGCAAACCAAACTGGCAACAGCATACGCACAACAAACACAAGAAGAAGACCACCATTGAGAACACCTCCTGTAGTCATCCGGGTCAACAACTGCCCGGATGACTACCCATTCGCCCATCCACTCCAAAAATACACCTCTGTATTTTGAACTCAGAAAGGATATTTTATTCCAAATAACCAGCATAACAGCCAAGTCAAGTACTTTTGGCAGGCGCTTCAATTTTAGTGACTTAATGCCCATTTTTCGCCTCAACGATAACGAACTAATTTTCCCTCCCCCCTACCTGGCAGAACCAGGAGGACTGCTCGCTATCGGGGGAGACCTACAGCCAGAAAGGCTAATTAATGCCTACCAAAATGGTATTTTCCCCTGGTTCGAAGACCAAGGAACCTTCTTCTGGTACAGCCCAGACCCACGCTGCGTGCTTTTCCCCGAGGAAATTCGAATCCATAAAAGTATGCGCAGCATCTTTAATCAACAAAAATTCCACTACACCCTGGATACGTGCTTCAACGAAGTAATGCGCCATTGTGCCTCCAGCCCTCGATCCGATCAAGAGGGAACCTGGATCGGCGAGGACTTTATACAGGGATATACCCAACTGCATCAACTGGGAATTGCGCACTCCGTAGAGGTCTGGGAAAACGCAACCTTAGTGGGTGGGCTCTACGGCCTATCCTTCGGCCGAATCTTCTTCGGCGAAAGTATGTTCTCCAAAGTGCCCAATGCCTCCAAAGCAGGCTTTATCCAATTAGTAACCGCCCTCCAAAAAGCTGGTTTTTTACTGGTAGACTGCCAACAAGAAACCAACCACCTCCTCAGCTTAGGCGCTCGATCTATCCCTCGAGAAACCTTCCTGGATTACTTGCAACAAAACCCCTACTACCGAACCCTGATCGGAAAATGGTCGTTTTGCCCCAAAGAGGGCATCCAATGCAGCCCCCAATCCTCATGATGTACGATGTCCATACCCACCACCCCAACCATTCTGACATTCAAATCGCATTCGTTAACCTTCCTCATCAAAAAGAGCCCAGCACCTATACCTACTTCACGGCAGGACTACACCCTTGGTACCTTCAAGAAAACACCTTGGAACAAGCTAAAGACTGGCTTAAAGAGCACCTGAAACAGCCCGGCTGTGTAGCGGTCGGAGAAGCTGGACTCGATAAGGTATGCTCGACCGACTGGAACCTTCAACAGCAAGCATTCCAATTCTGCCTACTACAATCCGAAATATTCCAATTACCCCTAATCCTGCACTGCGTTCGTGCCTACGATGAATT
>CANHDG010000078.1 GCA_947459365.1 Saprospirales bacterium | reverse complement strand
GCTTTCGCCCTGTCTGAATTTTTCATTTTCTGCCTCTAAAAGCTGGAAATAATTATTGGTGATGCTGTTGTAAAGCTGCACCTGAATTTCCAAGGCTTTCAGTTCATTAAAATATTGGCGGACTTTTTGCTCTATTTCTGCCCGTTTTTCTTGGAGTAATAAGGTGTTTTGTTGGATTTTCAGTCGGGTTAATTGCAGGTCACCTCTTGCTTTTCGGTTGGTGATGGGCATGCTGAAGTTGACGCCCCATTTGATATCGTTGATGAGCACGGCGGCGCCGTTTTCGCCTGGACTGGGGCTAAATTCCCAACCTCTTCCCAAAATGTGGTAATCCAAGTCGAGTACTGGTTTTAATTTTTCAGTTTTAAATTGTTTTTCAATGGCAAGTTGCCTGATTTTGGCACCATAAAAAGAAAGGGAGGGATGGCTTTCGAGGGCATCGTCCACTAGTTCGGTGGCTTCTTTGTTGGCAAAGGCGGGTTGCGCCTCCAGGCCAGTAAGAGAGGGAGCGTCTAGGTTGTCTTGCAAGGGGACCTGCCGTTGGTTAGCTCCCCAGAAGTAGGTGCCGAGTTCGATTTGGCTATTTTTAAGTTGATTGGTGGCAAAAGTGATCTCGAGTACCCTGTTTTGTACCTGAATGAAGGTCTCCAGGGTATCAATAAAGGGTTTATCTCCTTGAATGGCGCTTTCTCTGAGCGCGTTGTGGCGGAGCTGTGCCTGGGAAAGGGCTGCTTGTAGAACCCGTAATTCATTGGTATTCAAGGCCCATTCCCAGTACAATTTACCGGCCTGGTAAAGTAAATTATTTAAGACCAATTGCCGCTCTGCACGGCCCATTCCGATTCCCTCTCTGGCAGAACGGAGTTCAGCGCGCCGCTCATCGATCATCAAGCCCTGTCCCAGGGTCCACGTTAAACCCATGGAAGCTTGACCATTCGAAGGCAGGCTTCTTTCGGGGTTTAGAAATGAACCGGTTGCAAGGTTGTAAGTGGACTTGAATTCCAGACCCATCCAAGTAGGTAATTTCAAACCGCTTTCCAGGTAGGAGAAATACTGTTTTTGCTGGAACGATTTGGCCTGATAAGAAGCGAATGATTTGAGGTCAAATCCACCCTTTGCCTGGAAGAGTTGGGCATTGGCATATTGTTCAAGGGTATTCGCGTACAAAGCATCCGGGTGGTAGGTAAGCACTTGCTCTCGAAAGGCATTCCAAGCAAAGGGCGGTCCAGCTTGTCCGGGTAATTTTTTTTGTAGTAAAAAAAGGACACATAAGGGAAGAATAATACGGTAAAAGCTCATTTTTTTATTGTTTTTTCAGTGGTAGAAGCATACATATCGGGTGGGAAACCATTGATTACCCGCCAAAGTTCGTACCATACGGGCACATCATTCAACAGTGCAATCCCTTTTGCACCACCTCCCACCCGAAGGGCTTCCGGCCAGTTGGCATCGGATTGGTCCGGAGCAACGAGTACCCGAAACTTGTTGTTGGAGCTGATGTTTCGATCAATGGCTACTACCTTTCCGGCGTAGGTTCCCAGACTTAGTCCGGGCCATCCGCTGAAGAAGAAGGCAGGCCAGCCATCAAACAAAAAGCGGACGGTATTGCCGGGCTGAAGCAAAGGAACATCAATTGGTTTTACATACATTTCTACTGCGAGCTCAGCATTTTGGGGCAAGATGCTCACCACTGGAGCGCCTTCCTTAATGATTTCCCCGATTCCGGGAGTCATAGCCTGGATGATGTACCCATCTTGCGGTGCGGTAATCACATAAAAACTGGAACGGCGCGTATAATTTTCGGTTTCGGTTTTCAGCTTATTGACTGAAACGGTGGCATCGAATTGTTCGGATAAGGTGCTAAATCGGTCGCTATTGGCTTTTGCAATTTTATTAGCGAATTCGTTTTGAGTGAGTGTCAGCTCAATTTGGGCATTATTGAGTTCGTTTTTGCTGATTTCGAGGTTATTGACAGCTTTCACCAGTTTGGTTTCTGTTTCTACCATTTTGAGGCGCTTGTCTTCAAAATCGCTTAGGGATTTCACTCCCTTTTCAAACAAGACGCGGTTGCCCTCGAACTGCCTTTTGGCGATAGCGAGGTCATTTTGGGCTTGTTGGATGGCAATCGAATCCGACATTACCTTCAGTTTTTGCTGTTCGATTTTGTTTTTGGTTTGCCCGATTTTATTTAACAATTCCCTGTTGAGGGCATTGATTTGGGAGGACAAAGCACCTGCCTTGTTGGAATACGCATTGATCGCATCCTCTTTTGCATCAATTTGATTACCCATACGGGCTATTAGCTGAGGGTCCATGTAATCTGACTTTACCTCTGAGAGATAAACAATCGTGTCCCCCTTTTTCACTTCTTGTCCTTCCATAACGTACCATTTTTCAATTCGGCCGGAAATGGTAGCGTGGATGGTTTGGGGCCGTTGCTCTGGCCGGAGGGTAGTCAGCTTTCCAGGAGCCTGGATATTCTGGGTCCAAGGGAGGAACAAACCGATCAAAAGGACTGCTAGGAAAACCAGCAGGAGCCGTTTGACCCCAATATGACTCGGAGGGAGGGCCGTTTTTTGGACCGATTTTAATTTTTCGAACGCTTCGTGGTTCTCTATGGTATTATTAGTGATGTCCAACATGGGAATTATACGGTTTCTAGACGGTAACGGAATACGTAGTTAGGGTGTTCGGTGCTTTGAATTTCGGCACAGGTGCCATCAAAAACAAACTGACCATCTTTGAGTACCAAGACGCGGTCGCACATGGACGCCAAAATCGGGTCTTCTGTTGCACAAATAAGCGTCCAATCTTTTTTGCGGTCGGTCAATAAAGTCGCTAGCCGGATTCGATCTTGTAAGTTAAGGTGCCCCAATGGTTTTTCAAGAGCTAATAAGTGGGGCGTTCCAACGATGGCTCTGGAGACTAAAATTTTGGTAATAACGCTGCTGGGGGTGTTTTTTCCGCCAGGGAGCAGTTCTGTATCGAGTCCCATTGGTAGTTGCTGCACATAATCCATCAGACCGGTTTGCGAGCAGACACTGATCACCATTGGAAGATCAATGTTTTCTCTGCCCAGCGAGATGTTTTCTAGAATAGAACCTTTGAAAATATCCTCCTGGGAGGAAAGGTCGCCCGTGAATTGTCGCATGCTTCTTATATTAAGTTGCTGCGATGGTAGATCGTTGATCAGCAGATTCCCAGTGAACCCCCTGTTTAAGATAGAAAAAATTTGCATTAAGGTACTCAATCCAGCCCCGCTGTATCCAGTGATAGCAATCCGTTGCCCTGGTTCTACTTGCAGGTTTAAGTTTTGGAGAACGGGTTCTGTGCCATCTTCAAATTGATAGCTGACATTATTCAAACTCACCTTTAAGGCCTTGTTTTGGCAGAATTCTTCCACTTTAAGGCCTTTTTCTTCCTCGATAGGAAGGTCTGTTACCTGTCCCAGCTTTTCAATGGATGTTAGGATATCGTACCCTGTTTCATGAAGTAAGACGAGTTTCTCTACGGCATCCACAATGAACAATACCAGCAGTTCGGCGGCGACAAACTGACCCATGTTCAGTTCGGCATTCATAACGAGAAGACTGCCCAAGATCAGGTAACCTCCCATTACGATTACTCGGAAGGCTACCCCGCTTACAAACTGGATGGCAAGTATACGCCAGTGGATAGCACGGGCCTTCAGGTATTTTTCGATGAGTTCGTCTGCCTTTTTAAGCGGGAATCGGTTTTCACCGGCAAGTTTAAACGTAACGGCCACTCGGCCCAGTTCTTCCAACCAATAAGCCAATTTGTACTTGTATTTGGATTCAATTAAACTACTGGCTAATCCACTGGGGGCTGTAAAATAAAACATGATAGCCAGTGTAAAAAGCATCAGCAGGGAGAAATTGACAAAAGTAGTATGGTAGAACGACAGAACGATTAAGCTAAAAAGGATGGTAATCACCGAGGTAGAACCTTCAATGAGCAGCTTGGGCATCCCTTTTTGGATAGAGGTGGTATCAAAAAAACGATTGACCAGCTCTGGAATGTGCTCTTGCCGGAGCGCTTCCATGTTTAGTCGGGGTATTCTTAGTGCAAAATCAAGGGCGGCATCGGTGAAAAAGCGCCTTTGCAGGTGTTCCATGATGAATAGCTGCATCAGCCTGAGGAAGCCAGCAAAAAGGGCTCCACCGATCACCACAAATACCAGCAGTCCCCAGGATGCTGAAATGCTACCACCGGCTAACAATCCGATAATGGATTGAACCCCTAATGGAAGTGATAAACTAATTAAACCGGATACAAAAGCGTAAAGCAACACATAACGAATCTCCTTCCGATACTGCCGGAGTAGTCGGATCAAGCGCTGAAAAGGACTTAGTGTGTTATTATCCATAAACAGAAGATAGGGGTGAATTTGACTTTCCAGTGGTAAAGAACGGAAAGAAAAACATAATAGAGCGCTATTTTGTTTGATAGTAATGCTATTATTTTTAGGATTATTTGAATTAAAGCGAAAATATTCCCAATATTCTCCTCACTATTGGTTCCAGTGCCTATATTTGCGCGCTTTTTTAGGCCCTAAAGCACACACAGTGCGATTGAAAGGAGCCTCGGTTTATTCAAATTTTTGTTACAACTTTATGCAGAGCAAAGGTATTGTATCTTTTTTTGTCGTGTTATTGACCCTAGCGTGTTTGTACACCTTTGGATCAATGTGGAGAACCAGTGTAATCGAAGGAGACGCTGGAGCGTACGCAACGGAGCAGGTTAACAGCGGAGCATCCGCTTCCTGGCAACAGTCTTACAGCCGTTATCTGGACTCTATGTCTCAGGTAAAAGTATGGGGAATACCCTTTTTGAAAGAGTTTTCCTATGCTGAACTCAAGAAGGGTCAGCTTGGAATGGGTCTCGACCTGAAAGGGGGTATGAGCGTGGTGTTGCAAGTCGATCTCCGCGATTTCTTGAAAACCCTATCTGGCAACAGTACCGATCCTGCATTTTTGGAATCCTTGAACCGCGCGTCTGAATTGCAAAAAACGCAACAGACCGATTATATTACCCTTTTCTCTCAGGCATGGAAAGAGAAATCGGGTGGACGTTCCTTGGCATCTGTTTTTTCTCGTCAAGACTTATTGAAGAGCCAGAATATTACGGCTGCTTCTCCTGACGGAGCGGTGGAATCCGCTATTCGTACCCTTGCAAATGGCACGGTGGACGAAACCTACAAGCGTTTGAAGCAGCGTATCGATAAATTGGGAGTTGTGCAGCCAAACGTAAGCTTGGATGCTCAACGCGACCTGATTCTGGTAGAGCTTCCTGGTATCGACAATCCGGAGCGCGCTCGCAAAATGTTGCAGCAAAGTGCCAAATTGGAATTTTGGGAAACCTACCGTATCTCTGACCAGGGAATCGCTCAGGGTTTGGTAGATGCTGATACCCGTTTGAAAGGACTTCTATCTGGCGATACCACTCAAGTGGTTAAGAAAGATTCTATTGAGGTTTATCCGAACGGCGCGAACGGCTTACCGGATAGCACCCAGCCAAAAATAAAAGTTCCAGCCCCTGAAACCAATCAAGAGGCAGGTCCACTGTTGAAGGCCTTGATTTTGAATGCCACCGCAGAGGGAATTGCTCCTAGCCCGGTATTGGGTTATGCAGACAAGAACCAGCGCGAGTCGGTTATCAATTACCTGAACCGCCCAGAAGTTCGCTCTATTTTCCCGAATGACCTGGATTTCCGTTGGAGCCAAAAGGCAATTGAAGATAAAACAGGCGAAAGCTCTGTGAATGGTAAATACATGTTGTATGCCATCAAGAAAACCCGTGGTTCTGACCAGGCTCCTCTGGACGGTTCTGTAGTAACAGGTGCTAGTGCCGAGCCAGATCCATCCGGAGAGATTGGTGTAAGTCTTCGCATGAACAACGATGGAGCCAAGGCGTGGGCTGGTTTGACCAAGCGTGCATTTGAAGGCGGTCAGCGCGAAATCGCGATCTTGCTGGACGACGATGTGGTGAGTGCACCGAGCGTGCGCAGCGTTATTGATGGTGGTACTTCTTCTATCACAGGTGGATTTACGTTGGACGAAGCACGTGACCTTTCTCAAATCTTGGAGGTTGGTAAGCTTCCTGCTGGAACCCGTATCGTACAAGAAAGCCAAGTTGGACCTTCTCTTGGCCAAGAGAACATCAATAAGTCTTTGTTGGCGATGTTACTCTCCGTGGTCTTGTTGTGTGGTTTCATGATCATGTACTATAACCGTGGCGGTATTGTCAGTGTGGTAGCCTTGATTGCCAATATTTTCTTTTTGATTGGAACCATGGCTTCCCTCGGAACGGTAATGACCCTCCCTGGTATTGCTGGTATTGTGTTGACTCTTGCTGCAGCTGTCGATGCAAACGTTATTATTTACGAGCGTATCCGCGAAGAACTTCGTGCTGGAATGGGCATGTTGAATGCGATTAAAGTAGGTTTTGGACGCGCCCTTTCTGCCATCATTGATGCGAACGTTACCACCTTGTTGACCGCTGTGGTTTTGATGTACTTTGGTTTGGGCCCAATAAAAGGCTTCGGAACTGTCTTGATGATCGGTATTCTTACTTCCATGTTCACCGCTGTTATGTTAGGACGTATGTTTACCGATTGGTGGACAGATCGCGGTGGAGAGATGAGCTACTCCCATAAATTCTCTGAGAATGTACTAGCCAATGTTACGTATGATTGGATGTCCAAGCGTCGCTATGCGTACATCTTCTCTTTGATCTTGACAGTAATTGCCATCGGCTCCTTCTTTACCCGTGGTTTTGAGATGGGGGTTGATTTCAAAGGCGGTTATTCCTTTAATATCCAGTTCGACAAAGCGATTGATGCAGAGCAAGTTCGTTCTGCCTTGACCTCTGTTTTTGATGGAAAGACTCCTATTGTAAAGGCGGTATCTACCAACAATACCTATAATGTCACTACTTCTTACCTAGTGGAGGAAGCGGGTGCCATGGAAAAAGTAATGTCTAAGTTGCACGAGGGGCTTTCCGGGGCTGGAATCGTCAGCGACGATTATGCTTCCTTCTCGAACACTGCTTCTGTTGGAACGCACATCATCTCTTCCAGTCAGGTAGGTGCTACGGTAGCGGATGATATCCGCGCCTCTTCTTACAAAGCAGGACTTTGGGCCCTAGGTTTGATTTTCTTGTATCTGTTGGTTCGTTTCCACCGCTGGCAATTCTCAGCGGGAGCCATCATTTCTCTGGCTCACGACTTGATGATTACCCTTGGTCTGTTCTCTCTCTTGCACGGATTGGTTCCTTTCTCTCTTGAGATTGACCAGGCGATCATTGCTTGTATGTTGACGGTAATTGGTTATTCGGTAAACGACACAGTAATCGTATATGACCGTATTCGTGAGTTTATTGCCACTTTTGCAGGCAGACCTAAAGAGGAAGTGTTAAATCGTGCTATTAACTCTACCCTTACCCGTACCTTAATTACCTCTGGTACAGTATTTGGGGTAGTTTTGATCCTGTTTGTCTTCGGTGGTGCAGCTACTAAAGGATTTGCATTTGGTATGATGGTGGGTATGTTGTTTGGTACTTACTCTTCTATCTTCATCGCATCGGCCTTGGTGGTGGATTTGACATCTGAAAAAATCTTAAGCGGTAAAGAAGTTACACAGACAGCTGCTTAAGTAATATAAAATAGAAAGCCATTTGCCATTAAATTGGCTATTTTGCGGCTGTCTTATAGGAAGATGAATGTGGATTGGGGAGGATTTACGGTTTTGAATAAACCTTGTCCTTTTACCGAAAACATTCAAGCACTTATGAGGCAGCCGTGTTTTTCTTTATCCCTAATTAGTTTTGCCAAGATTAGAGCAGTATGCAAGATCAACGGATTATTCCGATAAATATTGAGGAGGAATTAAAGACCGCGTACATTGACTATTCAATGTCGGTAATTGTTTCCCGCGCCTTACCAGATGTACGAGATGGATTAAAACCTGTTCATAGGAGGGTGCTTTTTGGAATGCAGGAGCTTGGATTGAGCTATAACAAGCAGTACAAGAAGTCTGCCCGTATCGTTGGGGAAGTGCTTGGTAAATACCACCCTCACGGCGATGCCTCCGTTTATGATACCATGGTGCGGATGGCGCAGGAGTGGAGCTTACGTTATCCCTTAGTGGATGGGCAAGGTAACTTTGGATCGATGGATGGCGATAGCCCAGCCGCGATGCGTTATACGGAAGCTCGTCTGCAGCGCATTTCTGATGAAATACTGGCTGATATCGAAAAGGATACCGTTGATTTTCAGCTGAATTTTGATGATTCGCTGGAGGAACCTACGGTAATGCCTACCCGACTTCCCAACTTATTGGTCAACGGCGCCTCCGGGATCGCCGTTGGGATGGCAACGAATATGATGCCTCACAACTTGACCGAGATTTGCAATGCAATAGAAGCTACGGTAAATAATCCAGCCATTTCAGTGGAGGAATTAATGGAATATGTGATTGCTCCAGACTTTCCAACAGGGGGGATCATTTATGGTCTCTCTGGTGTCCGTGAGGGCCTCCGTACGGGTCGGGGTAGGGTAGTGGTTCGATCCAAAACCGAAATTGAAACCGATGCACAGGGTAGGGAATCCATTGTGGTAACCGAAATTCCATACCAAGTGAACAAAGCGATGTTGATTTCTAAGATCGCTGAATTGGTAAACGAGAAAAAAGTGGTGGGGATCTCTGACGTTCGTGATGAATCCAACCGCGAAGGGGTACGAGTCGTGATTGAGGTGCGCCGTGATGCAGCCGCCAACGTGATTCTTAGCCAACTTTTCAAATTGACACCCTTGCAGACAAGCTATGGTATCAATAATATTGCCTTGGTTAATGGACGCCCGAGGGTATTGAACCTGAAAGACCTGGTCGAGGAGTTTATCAAATTCCGAATCCATGTCGTAGTTCGGAGGACGGAGTATGAGCTCCGGAAAGCGGAAGAGCGGGCCCATATTTTGGAAGGACTCCTCATTGCCCTCGATCATCTGGATGAAGTAATTGCCTTGATTCGTGCCTCTAAGGATGCTGAAGAGGCTCGTACTGGACTGATGGATACGTTCGGCTTGTCTGAAATTCAGGCAAAAGCCATCCTGGCGATGCGCCTGCAACAACTAACGGGTTTAGAGCGGGATAAAGTACGCGCAGAATACGATGAAATAATGCGCAAAATAGCTGAGTACAAGGCAATTCTCGCCGATGAGGGCCTTCAACGAGATATTGTCAAAAATGAAACTGCTGAAATCAAAGCCCGGTATGGGGATGCCCGCCGAACAGCGATTGAGGTGGATGAAGGTGATATCAGTATCGAGGACCTGATTGAAAACGAGGAGGTCGTTATCACCATTAGCCATGCTGGATATATCAAGCGGACGCCAATTACCGAATACCGGGCCCAAGGTCGTGGAGGTAGAGGCGCGCAGGGTGTTCGTACCAGGGATGAAGACTTTGTGGAGCACATGTTTACCGCTACCAATCACCAAACATTGTTGTTGTTTACCAGCGCAGGCAGGTGTTTTTGGCTAAAAGTATATGAAATACCGGAAGGTGCAAAAACTACCTCGGGCCGTGCTATTCAGAATCTCCTCAATATTCCGAAGGAAGATCGTATCCGCGCATTTATCATCGTACGAAAACTGGACGACGAGGAGTTTATCAATAACCACTTCATTACGTTCTGCACTAAAAAGGGGCAAATTAAGAAAACGCCCTTGGTCGATTATTCACGACCAAGGCAGGGTGGAATCAATGCGATCACGATTAATGAAGGAGATGCCTTGATCGAGGCAAAGCTCACGAATGGTCAAAACGAAATCATTCTTGCAGTACGCAGTGGCCGAGCCATCCGTTTTAATGAATCAGATGTGCGACCCATGGGTAGAAATGCTGCTGGTGTGCGAGGGATTACGGTGCCAGAAAACAGCGAGGTAGTCGGTATGGTTTGCATTGATCCTCAGGACAAGGAAGCCAGTGTACTGGTTGTTTCGGAAAAGGGTATGGGTAAACGCTCCGCTATTGACGATTACCGGGTTCAAACCCGCGGTGGACTTGGGGTAAAAACGATTCAACTGACGGATAAAACAGGCAGTCTGGTCGCCATTAAATCGGTGACCGATAACGATGATTTGATGATTACTACCACCGCTGGTGTCACCATTCGAACCGCAGCCGCAGAGTTGCGTGTGATGGGTCGTGCTACACAGGGGGTTCGAATTATCCGCCTAGATGGAAGCGACCAGATTGCAGACGTAACGGTCGTTGCCTCTGAACCAGAGGGAGAGGTCCTCCCTGAACCAGAAGTATAACGCCATGGCTATTATTCGTCTTTATAACGCTCAAATCGTTCAACAGGATGGTAGCTCCGTTCTGAATGGGATTAATTTGGAGTTGGCAGAAGGCGAATTTGCGTATTTAATTGGAAAAACCGGAAGCGGAAAGTCCAGCCTTCTGAAAGCCATCTATGGAGCGTTGTCCCTCAGAACAGGCTCTGGTGAAGTGGCTGGATTTGACTTAAATAAACTGTCCTGGAAGACGATTCCCCTGCTTCGAAGGAGGCTGGGAATTGTCTTCCAGGATTTTAACCTGCTTTCGGATCGAACCGTTGGCGAAAATCTGTTGTTCGTTCTCCGTGCTACAGGTTGGAAAAACACCTCCGAAATGGAATACCGGGCGCGCCTCGTGCTCTCGGAGGTCGATCTATTATCCAAATGGGATGTAATGCCCTTCCAATTGTCGGGTGGTGAACAACAGCGGGTCGTGATTGCCAGGGCGCTTTTGAACCAACCGGCTCTAATTATTGCCGATGAACCAACTGGAAACCTCGACCCTGAGACCAGTGATGATATCCTCCTGCTGCTTCGAAAATTAGCCAAGGAGCACAACTCTGCCGTGTTGTGCGCTACCCATGATTACCGTATTTTACAACATTTCCCTGCGCGAATTATCCGAATCGTCAATGGAAAGTTGGTAGATGATGAAGGCGCTGGTTTGAGATAAGGGCCTACTCTTTTTCTTCCTTTTTTGACTCGTATTTGGTTTGGGACGCACTCCCGAAAGCTACCCTTTTTTCCAAAAAAAAATAATATACCTTATGATAGATTTTTACAATGGAATTCAGCGAAAAATCCTGCTGCTTTCAAAATAAAAAATGTACTTTGCGCCAAATCTTTTTTGGTTGGTATTTAGATCACAAAATTTCCGCTACCCTATGCGATTTCTTCTCCAATTAAAGGTCTCTCGTGCCGTTGTAATAGCTGTACTCGCCTTCCTTCCATCCCTTCTCCTCAGCCAGGATTGTAACTCCTTGCTCAGCGAAAATAAGAAAATCAACAATGTACAGATTGTTCGCACCAAACCAATGGCCATCGTGGTTCGAAGTAGCTACACGTATTCCATTGAGTTTTTTAGTGATGAAAAAGGCATTTTTGCCCGCATGATCTCCGCAGGTGGGATTGAATTTAATCAAGATGATCAGGTCGTTTTTGTGGGCCCCGGTGGAGTAGAAAAAGCCTATAAGTTCGCCTCGCTGGGGGAGGTGGGTACGGGCTCTGTTCCTACACACAGGAATAACCTCCGACTCGATATCGATGCCGTCAAGTGGATGTCTGAACAATTGGTTACCGGAATTAACCTGATTAATTTTGTAGACCGTCAAAAACACAAATTTACCCTTAACCCAAATGGTCAAACCGAACTCCGTCACTTGGCTGGCTGTTTCCATACTGCATTGGATCCTAACTTAGTGGGAAGCGGTGGTGGAGCCGAAATTGTAAAACCCGGGCCCTCTACCGCTGCACCTGCACCTTCTACTACTTCATCTACCGGTGCCGGTGCAAAACCCTCACAACAAGGATTCAAACCAGCCGCCCCCGCAGTAAGTAAAGACAGTGAATTGGCACAGCTCCAAAGTGAACTTGAAAAAACAAAAGAAACCCTGCGTCTGGATATTAAGGCGGAAAAAGATAAGGCAGAAGGGATAAAAGCGCAGCTTCAACAAGAGGTAGCCGGTGCTCGAGAAGCTGCAAATCAGAAAAAACTGGAGTATGCCAATGAGGTCTTGGAGGCTCGGAAGTCCAGTCTCTCTGAAATTGAAAAAAATAGGGCAGAAATTCAAGCGGTCATTAATAACACCCGATCCAAAGCGGACTCGACAGTGGCAAAAATTAACCTGAGCGTGGAAGTAGCCCGCAAACAAGCTGCTGAAGAAGTCCAACGCGCCCGGGTCGCCTCCTCTGAGGAGGTCGCTAAAGCGCGTGAAAATGCAGCTAAGGAAATTTCGGGGATTAAAGAAAAACTGGAACAAGCTCGCCTGCAATATGCAGATGAGGTGGCTTCCGCTCGTGCAAATTCGGAGGATGAAATACGTCGTATACGGGAAGAAAGCGCAAAAATGGTGAAAGATGCTAGGGAGACAGCAGCAAAAGAGCGAAATAAAACTACTGAGGATGTACTAGTAGCCCAAAAAACAGCCTCCGAGCAAATCTTGAAAATCCAAGAGGAAACCGCTGAAAAAATGGCCCAACTCCGGGAAAATGGAGTGCTGGAAAAACAAAAACTAGCGCTCGAGCTTGCGGAAGCCCGTCGAAAAGCTGCCGAGGAAAAAACCCTGATTCAACAAAATTCTGCGGCCGAAATCGCTGAAATAAAAGAAACCGCTGCCAAACAAAAAGAACAAAGCGTAATTGATGTTGCAGATGCTAAAAAACGCGCAGCCGATGAAATCGAAAAAACAAGGGTAGATGTCCAAGGCCAACAATCAAAGGCTGACCAGGAAAAAAAACAAATTGCTCAAGAAGTAGCCGATAGCCGGCAAAAAGCAGCCCAAACCTTGCAACAGGTGCAAGATGAGTCTACCAAGGCAGTCGCAGATGCTCAAGCCAACGCAAAGGCACAAAAAGACGCAATCGCTGCGGAAGTGCAGCAATCCAAAAAGAAAGCAGAGGAGGAAATGGCTAAAATCCAGGAGGAGCTAACCAAATCTATCGCAGCAGCTAAAGATCAAGAAGCAAAAATCAAACAACAATCGGCCGATGAAGTGGCGAAAGCAAGAGAGAGAAGTCAAGCCGAAGTTGCAAAAGCACAGGAAGAAGCCCGTCAACGGGTATTAGAGGCCAACTCTAAAGCAGCAGAAGCCCAAAAATTATACGCCACCGAGGTGTCCGGTGCAAAAAATACCGCAGAAGATAAAATGGCGCAAATCCAAAAGGAGGCCGCTGATGCCATCGCGGAGGCTCGCAAAAAACAGCAGGATATGGTAAGTGCTACTGTGACTGAAGTGAATATGAGCCGTGAAAAAGCCGCCGCCGAAATCACCGCTGCTCGAGAAAAGGCCGCAAACGAGGTGGCCGCCGCTC
>CANHDG010000077.1 GCA_947459365.1 Saprospirales bacterium | reverse complement strand
TTCTCAAAACTATATTCCTTACGGTTCTACCTTGTTTGTCAAGGACGGGCAGGATATTTCGAAAGGGGATGTGATTTGCGAATGGGATGCCTTTAACGCGGTGATCGTATCTGAGTTTGGCGGTATGATTCGTTACAACAGTGTAGAAGAAGGGGTGAACTTCCGTATTGAGCGGGATGATCAAACTGGATTTGCTGAGCGGATCATTATTGAGTCTAAGAATAAGCGGAAGATTCCAACGATTTCTATTGTAGATCCGAGGACTGGAGAAGATTTGCGCAACTATTCATTGCCAGTGGGAGCACACATTACTGTAGATGACGGAAATGAGGTATCTTCTGGTGAGCAGATCGTAAAGATTCCGCGTAAAATGGGTAAGATTGCCGATATCACGGGTGGTCTTCCACGTGTAACGGAATTAGTGGAGGCCCGTAATCCATCCAATCCAGCAATAGTTGCGGAGATTGATGGTATCATTACCTTTGGTTCCATTAAGCGTGGTAATCGCGAGTGTATTATTGAAGCAAAAGATGGTCAGAAGCGGAAATATTTGATTCCGTTGACAAAGCCAATCTTGATGCAGGATGGCGATTTCGTACGCGCAGGCACTGCGCTTACGGAAGGCACGATTGCGGTTAAAGATATTCTTTCAATCAAGGGTCCATTCGCTGCACAGTCTCACCTTGTAAATGGAGTTCAAGAAGTATACCGTGCACAGGGTATCAATATTAATGACAAGCACCTTGAGGTGATTGTTCGGCAGATGATGCGCCGTGTAGAGATCACAGATTCCGGAGATACTCACTTCCTTGAGGGAGAGGCGGTTGAACGCAATGAATTCATCGATTACAACGACTGGATTTACGATAAAAAGATGGTACTTGATGCAGGTGAAAGCTCTAAGCTTAAAGCGGGTGCATTGGTTACCTTACGTCAAATCAGGGAAGAGAATTCTTACTTGAAGCGCAATGATCGTAAGCTAGTAGAGTATCGTGATGCACAACCGGCTACAGCTGTTCCGATCTTGCTTGGTATTACAAAAGCTTCATTAAATACAGATTCTTGGATTTCTGCGGCATCGTTCCAGGAGACAACAAAGGTATTGAGCCAGGCTGCGATTGCGGCTAAACGCGACTATCTGATGGGTCTGAAGGAAAATGTTATTGTTGGTAAGCGGATTCCAGCCGGAACGGGTATGCGTAAGTACGATCGCATGCAGGTAACTGGTTCGGGCCGGCCTTTCCGGGAGCAGCGGGAAGAAGTTTTGACAGAAGAATAGTGTAAACTACATAATACGTTAAGCGCTTATCTGAAAGACAGTCTGTCTTTTGGATAAGCGCTTTTTAATTGGATAAATATGGTTGTTTTGTAAAATTTTATTTTGATATTTTCGTTTTGATTGGAAAATAATCAACTTATGTATATTGTTCCCAACTCAGATCGAAGGTTATTATTGTTTTTATTTTTAGGCTGGGGATTCGTTATAAATGCCCAGTGGAGTATTCCCTCTCCACTGGTTGGTGTCGGTGAATTTAGTTTAACGGATACGGTATATATGAGTCCTTTAGGGAGTGATAGTTCTCCCGGAACAGAATCGGCGCCGGTAGCCACCTTTACACGAGCACTTCAGCTCCTGCCTTTTGGAGTACAAGGAGTTGCAGGTGGGCATCGGTATGTACTGGTTAGGCTGCTTCCAGGGACTTATTACATTCCCGGCGGACTTTCGCAGTCGGTGGGGCAATGGCAGCAGGGCAATACCTTTAAGAATGTAAGTATTGAAGGAGTAGGGGAGGTCCATGTATATGGTGATCCGGGTGCGACGGGTGTTATTCATGGGCTTCGATTGTACGGGAGTCATATTTTTGTTCGAAATATTCAGCTACATGAATATTCTGGTGTTGGGTTGCTATTGAATCGGGGAGGGTCAAATCCAGATGATCCGGGTTCAGAGCATGTTTTATTAGATGGGGTTACGGTAGATAGCACCGGGAGCCATGGTATGCTCTTGTACAATGTGAATATCGTTCGGGTTCGCAATTGTAAAGTGCTTCGGGCGGCACGGTTAAATTTTGAGAGCCAGCCCAATACTTCCTGTACTTCTTGGCCGAGCGGGTTAAAGTTTTATTTTTCGAAAAATAGTACGGTTCAAGATTGCGAGGTGGCCTATACGCGTGGAGAGGGATTGAATTTTCATAATTGTGAATATACTCTAGCGGAGGGTAATCGGATTCACGACAATTTGACCAACATTTACAATGATAATTCGGCGCGGGTGATCATTCGTCGTAACTACGTTTACAATACACCTGGTGCAATTAGTTATGCTGTTCCTTGTTTTCAAGAGGTGGGGGCTATTGGAATGCAGGCGCGGGGGATGCTTTTGGGGAATGAGGGAGCGTGTGCGGACCCTGCACACAGTCCGGTTTTTCAGGGCTGTAACGCCCTTCAGTGCAATGGATTGTTTCTGACTCCATATCAGACTCCAACCATAGATAGCACCTTTATTTACAACAACGTTTTTCACAATTGCGGGGGAGGTATTCATTTATGGGAGGGAAGTTCGGGTATTCCTAATCCCAATTGTGTAAAAAACACTTTTATACTTCACAATACTTTTTGGGGATTAAGTGGTAGCGCGGAGGCACAGGGGAGTTGGGTGAGTTTATTTTTCCCCTCCTATAATTTCTTTCTGAACAGTTACGGGCAGGTTCAAAACTTGGAATGTTATGGTAATTTATTTGCCCATTCTGTGGAGGATTTTCCACTATTCAAATCCTTTCGAGGGCAGTTTAACAACCAGGGTAATTTTACCTATTCCTTCAGGCACAACCGTTGGGTTGCCGAGGGATATCCGACTGGCGAGGGGAATCTCATCCTTCCCACGTTGTACAATGCTATTCCACTTGACAGTATGGAGTTGTTTCGGCCCGTATGTAGTTCAGAGTTGTTACAGCCAGTTCCATCCTATGGTAGTTGGTTGAACTCCGATTATTGGGGCCAAGGAAGGGATTTGACTTGGACCAATGCGGGTGCTATGGAGTCTGCTTGTGTATCAAGTCAGACCGCGCTATCTCATCTGCGGTCGAGCCTGCTTTTCCCAAATCCGGGTCTGGATCGGCTATTTATTGTTGGGGAGATAGAAGGAGGTGTTCGGATATATAACCAAACAGGTGGGCTGATGTTTAGCGGAGAGAAGACAGGGGAGGAGCTAGAGATAGGGACGGCCCATTGGCCGGCGGGTGGTTATTGGGTATTGATTGGGGGGGAAACCTATTCTTGGATAAAGTAGCACACAGGTGAGCAGTAAAAAAAGCGCCAGCGAGGAGATCCTGGCTGGCGCTTTTGTGAGTAGCAGAACTACAATTTCCTGATTTTAATATTTTTAAACCAAACGGGATCGCCATGGTCTTGCAGGGCTATTTTACCCTTTTTATAGCGACCGAATCCGGGCATGTCTTTGAATTTACTATTGGCGATCATGGTATTCCAGTTGTTATTGAACATTTGGACTTCTACCAGTTTGCGGTCGTTTAGCCAATGTTCGACCTTGCCATTTTTACTAACGATACGTGCTTTGTTCCATTGACCGGCTGGTTTTACGGTTTCGTATTTACAGGTGATAAGGTCGTACAAGTCACCGGCTCTATGTTTGATAATGCGTCCGTCGGGGTGGCAGGTATTATCGAGTACCTGCATTTCAGGCCCTGTTTGCCAGACGTAGTTATATTTAGCGGGGTCCTCGAGTACGTTATAGATGATACCGGAGTTGCCACAGGGAGCGATTTTCCATTCAATACTAAGTTCGAAGTCTTGGAATTCTTCGTTAGTAAGGATATCGCCGCCATCTTTAGTTTGCCAGTGACCTTCTGGATTAGGTTGTGCATCCAAGTGGAGTGCATTATCCTTTATGATCCAGGAGCTGCCGACCCCTTCTTTGCCCCAGCGGTGGAATTGGGAGATAGATTGGCCATCGAAGAGTAACTGCCAGCCATCTGCTTTTTCGCGTTCGGAGAGGGTATTATCGGGTAGTGTTGTGGATGGGGAAGGTGCTTGGAGCACCTGTCCTGGTTCACTGGGTATTGCGTTCATCGTGTACCAAGTTTCGGTTGTCCAGATTTCGTGGCCGAGCTCGGATAGAGGTAAGTTGTTTAAACGGATATGGACTACATGGTTATTTTTGATCCCTGGTATTTCTAGGAATACCCGTTTACGGTCAGGGGAGACGGAGGCGGATTCAACGGGGAGGGATTGTTCTCCCAATTTAGGGCCTCCGTATTGGACGGTAGGTTGGTAGTACCATTGATTCACTTGGTAGTGATTGGTTGCCCAGCCGTCGCCGTCGCGCAGGGGTTCGGTGAATTCGATTTCTACTCCATTTGCTTTTGCGCGAACGGCCAGCATTTCGAAAGTAGATGCGCCATTATATTTCATGCGTTGCAGTCCATACCAGAGTTTATCTTGTTGGCCCCAGTTGCCTGGATTCCCGATCATTCCGATGTAGAAAGCGTCATTTGGTCCACGTACAATCCGGTGGGTAGCCCCTTCGAGACCTTGGGTAAAACGGAAGACGCAGCCTTGGTAGTCGCCATTAATTTTTTCCATAAAGACCCTTTGGAGGCCACCGTAACAAACGTCCCCGTGCAGGAGTTGGTTTTGGTATGGTCCATCATTCAAGAGGATAGGTTGAGTGGGGGAGTTGCCTATTTCATCTTGAGGGAGCCACACAACGGGTTGTTGGATGGGCATATTGGCTACTGCGAGGGAGTCGACGGCATACGAATTGTAGAAGGCGCCGGGTTTTATGTGGAGTATTTTGGAAGAGGGGAGCCAGTCGCCTTGGTTATCGGCGATAAAGACTTGTCCATCGGGGCCGGTTCCGACGCCATCAGGTGTTCGGAGGCCACGTGCGACGAATTCCATGGATCCGTCTTTTCGGTTGATTTTGATGACTTTTCCACGATCGGGAATTTGTGGGCGTGCGCTGGCGCCACCAGGTAGGATAGCGATAGCGAGGGCGGCGTAGAAAGCATCTTCTTCGGGCTGGTAGGCCAATCCGAAGGCAAATTCGTGGAAGTTAGCAGAAGCCTTCCATCCTTTGGAGAAGCAGAGGTATTCGTCAATAATATCATCACCATTCAGGTCCACGAGTTTGGTAAGTTCTTGTTTTTGGAGTACGTAGATTTCGCCTTCTACGATTTTTAACCCAAGGGGTTCTGCGAGCCCCTTGGCAATTTGCTTGACCGTAATTTTTTTAGGGTCGCCGGATTCAACATTTTCAAGGATATAGACACCTCCCATGGCATCCCAGGTAGATACCACCAATCGGCCGTCTGGGAGGAAATCCATGCCGGCTACTTTGGGGAGGAACCATTCTGGGCGGGCTTGACTAAGTTGATAAGAGGGGTGTATTTCTTGAAGCGGTGCGCCATCTCCTGGTATAGAGGAGCTGCTTCCGCCCCCTATTTGAGCAAGATTTTCGTCTCCATTTGCTTTATGCGACCAATTTGTCATTGGAATAATCCGCATTTCGGGGTTATCTGCACTGGCCCATTTAAGGGTTATGCCCTTTCCTCCTCCTCCCTGGAAGTATTCAATGCGGACAGCATGATGGCCAGCTTTGAGGGCTATTTCGGTTTCTTTTGGATCCATTCCATGGGGTCCATCGTTATCGATGAGTAATTTACCATCAATATACAACTTGGAACCATCGTCTGAAGACAGTTGTAGTAGTACGTTTTCATCTTTTGGCAGGTAGAGGTACCCATTTGCCAGCACGGCGAAATGATCGCTGAAAGGATCAAAGTCACCTCCTCCTGCATTTACTTCACCGATGATGGCATTAAGGTCACCGGGGGCATCAAAGTTGATTTGTGCCAAGGCGGAGATGGGTTTATTCATTTGAATGACTTTAGCGCGAAGGCCAGGACGCAAGTCGCGTTCTTTTACGAGGGGGTCGCTTTTCAGCCATTTACTTTCGGGGATACTAGCGGGGTCTATTTTTTCCTTGACGTCCCCTTCTCCGTCATCTGCACCTTCATCTAGACCAAGCACATAATTGACCATGGTTTTTGCGTCGTCGCGGGAAAGACTTGGGTGGGCGCTCATTGCGGCGATCCCCCAGACTCCTGCTCCGCCTTTTATGATTTTATTGGCTAGTTTTTCTTGGTTTTCTGGTGTGTTTTTATATTTTTTAGCGATGTCTACATAAGCTGGGCCGACTGTTTTTACTTGTGGGTTGTGGCAGGTTCTACAATCGGATTTTGCCATTAGTTTCTCGCCAGGGTGCACGGATACCTGTTCGCCCTCTGTGCTCTCTTGGTCTTCGGATCGGAATGGATTTTCGATTTGAGGAGCGTTTACGAACCAGGTGGTAATAGATGCAGTCTGGGTACTGGTTAGTTGGAGTGTTCCTTCAATACTCATGGTAGAGAAGTTCTTTTCTATCTGGTTGGTTTCTTTTTGGGTAATTTGAAAGGTTGCCCCGTTTACTTCAACGTTGGAGGGATCGGCGAGGGAGGCGGCATTGGTTTGAAAGCCCAGTTGGACGTCAGCTGGGCAGTTTTCGACTCGGAAGCTTCTTTCAAATCCAACTTGGCGGTCTTTTTCAACGAATTCAGGGCGTTCGTTTACGCGTATTTTTCGACCATCACTTAGGATTAGGTCGTACATAATTTCGGCATGGCCGTCGGTATATCGATGCCCTTTATAATCGGCAGTGGGGGATTCTGGTTTGCCGTTTACGATTGCATTCCAGGGTTGTTGAAATTTATTTTCGAACCAGCTATTCCCAACAGAGATTGGCTGGGGGCCGTGGCGCATGTTGTAGACGGCTCCGGTGAAGTCTACGTTGCCGGACCAAACTTTATAGAGAGCGCAGGAGTCTGTGGAGTAGGCTGCCCAGAGTTGATCGTTTAGTGCGAACGTGATCATTCTTGGTTTTTTATCCAGAACTGATCGGAAGACCCAAGGGTCATTGGGGCGATCTTGCTGTGGGTCGGACGCGTGGTTTTTACTGGCAAAGTACCAAAGTGCTGCCAGGATTACAAGGAGTGTTAGAAAAAGGGAACGAGTACGCATAGTTGAATGATACAAAGGATTGCCAATAAGCTATCTGAAACATAGATAGGCGAGTCAAGCGGGTTGTTTTCGGTTTTACCTATTTGGGGGGATAAAAAAATTATTCCGGCAAATGTAATAAAGAGCAGACGCAAGGCCAATAATGCCCTTAACTTTGTGCGATTTTATTCTTTGTACCACGTTTTTATGCGATTTAATTTAATTGTTGGTTTTTTGCTCTTTTTTTCTTCGACCGTGTTTGCTCAGGCAACTCCTAAGGTGGTCTCTGGCGCTTTATTATTGACGGACAAGAAGGCGCCTGATTTTAGAGCGTTATTGAAGGACTTGCCGGAGAGGTGGTATTTGAGGGTAGATTCGTTAGTTGTTACGGAAAAAACGGCGGTGTTTTCAACGGGGGGGGCCACAGTTATGTTAGCCTGGCTGGATTATCCGGCGCCAGCAGAGGAGGTTCAGATTTCGGCGGCGATTTCTTGGCTTTGGAAGGATGCTGAACGGGTAGCTCCTAATCATACCTCTCAGCTTGTTTTGTCTGTAGTGGGGCAATCGGATCCTTTATTGATGCGGCAGGTATTTATGCGAGCTGCTGCGGGAATGCTAACTGCGCTTCCCACTTCCTTGGGGGTGTACATGAGTGATTCTTATCTCCTGCTTTCGAAGGGATATTATGAGGAGGTCGTTCGAAACATGAGCCGTGAAGAGTTCCCATTGTATTGTTGGGTTTATTTTGGAGTGTTACAAGATGGTAAAACGAGCAGTGGCTATACGTATGGGATGGCTGATTTTGGATGGCCGGAGTTCGAAATTGTGGGGCAGTCAATGCCTGTTCAGGACTCACACGCTTTATTGTATGAAGTGGTCCAAAAGGCCTTATTAACGAGCACAGTTTGGAAGGATGGCCAAGAGGTCTTACTCTCAGAGGACCGCAAGGTGAAGGTGCGGTTATCGGCTGCGCAGTTAATCAAAGACTCCATTCAAACGTTCAAAGTGGAATAGAGTAGAATTGGAGGCAAAAATATGGTCGAACGGATGTGCTCAATTGTTATTGGTTGGAAGTTGTTGTACTCCTGTCTATAATCTTTTGCAGATACCGTTCTCCATTAAAAAATACATTATCTTTGCGTTGAATTGATATAATTACCAAACAGTTTCTTCTTTAATCCTTGACCTATTAGGTTTTACTTAGTCATCCCACGCGATATCCCCCCGTCGCACGACAACCGGTATTTCTATCAATTATTATCATATTAGGCATCTTTGAGTGTCTATTGGATTTGGCTACAATGGTAGTAGGCCGCGATGTGCTTATGCACTTGTGACTTCCCGTTTTCTGGTTTCGACCATTATAATCTCATGGTACGCCCCTCCGGCAGGCTCGCAGCGAGGGGCATTTTTTTTTATAAGTCGGTGACTTATTCTATTTTTGCGCCGTAATTAATTCAAAACTGATAATTGATGAATAAGTCGCTTTTTTTCTCCCTTTTGGGATTGTCTACGTTTTTTATTGCTTGTAAGAATGATGCACCTGCTTCTACGGAGGCTCCGGTGGAGCATGCGGATAAAACGAATTTGGAAGGATATTGGATTGCCATTGATTTTTGTACCCGTGCTGGGGAGTATGGCTCTGTTCTTACGGCTATGAATACGGCCCACAAACCTTATTTTTATGCGTTTTCTTTTAATGCCAATGAAGATAGTGTTTTATGCTTCAATGGCAGCGAGACGAGAAAGCTGGCCTATCAGATCAATGTAGACACCATTGAATTGAAGAACGCCTTTGAGGGTAAATCTATCTATTTGGGCTACAGTCCAGTATCAAAAGATCTAACGTTGTACGACGTCACGGTTTCCCCGGCGCAGACCGATCGTTTTATTAAGTCAGGCGTTAAAGTGGCGAATGGTTATCAAGCGTTTACGGCTCTTTTGAACCGCAACTTATTTGAAGGCAACTGGAAGTTGGTAGCGGGGGGTAAATCGGAGCAGCCTGTTGGTTTGACACCCGATGGTGGAGTATTCAACTTAGGCGACTATGATCGTTATGGGGTTTGTACGAGTGGTGATTGTTTTCGATTGGGAGATAAAATGGATATCATTAGTATGGGATCATCGAAGCGCGGCAATGCGATTACTCGGTATGGTTTTAAGTTCAGTACTCAAAAGGATACCTTGAGTTTTTACCAGTTGGTAGAGCCAGATCCCAAGATGGTAGCTGAGTTAGGCAGTTTGGCGTATCGTTTGGTACGCTTGGCGCCGAAGAATGTACAACCGAAATCAACTTCCCCTCAATAATGGCTTCTGCGATAAAAAATTTATCCCAGTACGATGCTGGCAGTCTGCCAAACGCATCGGAATTTGTTTTTGGAATTGTGGTGGCGGATTGGAACGCGGAGATTACGCATGCTTTGTATGAAGGTTGTTACGACACCTTAATACAGCATGGTGCTAAGCCTGATCAGATTCATACTGTTCAAGTTCCTGGTTCGTTCGAGTTGCCGGCGGGGGCTAGAATGTTGACTGGGCAACACAGCCCGGACGCAGTTGTCTGCTTAGGCTGTGTTATTAAAGGCGATACAAATCATAATGAATACATCAATCAGGCGGTAGCGAATGCGCTTGCGCAGATGAGTATCGCTTCTGGCCGTGCGTTTATATTTGGTTTATTAACGACGAATGACCAGCAGCAAGCGGTTGACCGGGCTGGAGGCAAGCATGGGAATAAGGGAGTAGAGGCAGCTGTTACCGCAATTCGGATGGCAGCACTTCGGAAGAGCAGTTCTGGAGGTAAAAAGACAATTGGATTTTAAGTTGAGTCGATATGCTAAAAATTGCTTCGGTTCCGGCGGGAACGCTTGAGTTAGATGGTGGGGCTATGTTTGGTGTAGTCCCCAAGCGGATGTGGTCTAAGCTGAATCCACCGGACGCGAATAATATGTGTACCTGGGCGATGCGCACCCTGCTTGTTCAGACCCCGGATGGGCGGAATGTGTTGATTGATACTGGGATTGGTAACAAGCAGGATGAGAAATTCCGGAGCTATTTTTCGCCAAAAGGGGAGTTGCAATTATTTGATTCGCTAAAGGCCCTTGGAGTCAGCAGGGAGGACATTACAGACGTCTTTCTGACGCACCTGCATTTTGATCATTGTGGAGGCGCTATTTGGGTTCATCCGGAGACCGGGGTAACGGAGCCAGCCTTTCCGAATGCGGTCTATTGGACGAACGAAGTGCATTATCAATGGGCGATTCATCCAAATGCTCGTGAAAAGGCCTCTTTTTTACAGGAAAATTTTGTTCCTCTGATGGAGATGGGCAAGCTAAAGATGGTTCCCGTAGAGCAGGAAGTGTCGTTCCTGCCCGGCTTCAAGGTTCGTTTTTACTATGGCCATACGGAGGCACTTATGGCTCCAGTGCTAGATCTTGGCAGTAAAACGGTTGTTTATTGTGCAGATGCTTTGCCATCGCAATGGCATATTGCGATGCCTTATGTAATGGCTTACGATGTACGTCCGCTCCTTACCATGGAAGAAAAAATGGCGCTTTTGTCGACAGCTGCAGACAAGGGAGAGGTATTGTTTTTAGAACACGATCCTTTTGTGGAATGCGCGACTGTACACCGGGAGGCTGGTGGGCGAATTGCCCCCAAATCTACTGGGCGCCTTGTTGACATACTCGCAGAATAGTATATTGGGTTACCATTTGATTCAAGGGCTTTTGGGTAAGTGTGTTGGTTAAAGCTCTATTTCGAGCCCATCGAATCCTAATTGCACTCCTTTGGGGAGTTCAAGTGAAACTTCAGCTGCAAGGCCAATGTGATGGCTCATGTGGGTGATCCATGCGTTTTCTGGATTAATTTCTTTAATCAATTCTAGGCATTCTGGTACATTCAGGTGTGTAGGATGCGGGTGGTAGTGAAGAGCATTGATTACCAAGTGCTTGAGTTCAGTCAATTTGGAAAATTCGTGTGTAGGAATGGTTTTTACATCGGTGAGGTAGGCTGAATTGCCAAATCTAAACCCGAGTATGGGGAGTTTTCCATGTAGTATTTCGATGGCTTGGATTTGCAGGTCGTTAAATTGGAGTTGGCTATTGGGGGTGATGTAGTGGAGCTCGATTCTGGGCAGCCCTGGAATGGGGTCACTGAATACGTATTGGAATCGGTGTTTAAGGTCGTTTGCAACCCTTGGGAGTGCAAATACTTTCATTGCTTCTCCGGAGGCGAAGTTGAATGGTCGTACATCATCGATGCCGATAATGTGATCATTGTGTTCATGGGTAATGAGGATAGCATTGAGGTGTTTTATCTTAGCCCGGAGCATCTGTTGTCTAAAATCCGGGCCCGGGTCAATTAGGATATTGATCCCCTTGTGTTGTAGAAGAGCAGCAGAGCGGAGCCGGTTGTCATGTGGGTGCTGTGACTGACAGACCCTGCATTCACAGCCGATGACTGGAACTCCTTGGGAGGTGCCGGTGCCTAGTAACGTCAGTTTCAAGGCTAGGATTGATTTGGGGTAACTGATGCCGTAGGTTCGTCATCAAGTGCTTTTTTCCACTGCTTTACCTTCGCTTTTGAGTCTTCGGAGAGGGCCGATTCATCGAAAGGTAGGGTGTTAAGGATATCCAGAAGGGTATTGATTCGGGCTTCTGTATCAAAAAATTTATTTATTACGGCGACTTTTCGGTTTTCTACCAGACAGTATCCACTTTGGAAGTTGCCTTTTTCATAGCGCACCGTGTAGCCGAGTTCGGAGAAGACGGCCTCCATTTTTTTAAGCGTATTTTGAGTAAAACGCATCAGGTTTAGAAATTGAAAGGAAACGTAAGGAAGCAAAGGTAGCCAATTAATTATTTATTGGGTTGAAATGCCGGTGTATTTGAAGGTTAGGTGGGTAGATCGTAATTGATTGGAGCGACTGAAAATCGGGAAGGGTATCACACTTGTAGTTAGTTATCCTATCTTTGCCAGAAACAAACAACTTGATATGGTTCGAGCACATTTTTGGACACGTATTTCCCACACTGCGAGGTGGATATTCGTTTTGACCATCCTAGTGGTGGGAGTTTCTGCCGATGCGCAAAGAAGGTTTGCAGCAAAGGGTATTGCTGGTTTTACAGCGTCACAAATTGATGGAGACCAATCTGCGGGATACCACAAGGTAGGTTTACAAGCAGGTTTGGGCGTAGAAGCCAGATTGAAAGAGAAGCAATCTGCAAGTCTAGAATTGTTATTTAGTCAACGCGGGGCTCGCAATCAGCCACAGATTCCTCCGGCATTCAGTGTTACGTTGGACTACATTGAGATTCCGGTTCAGTGGCATTATGCGGATTGGTTGATGGAGGGTGAAGGTCGGTCACCAGATTGGTACAGGGTGCGTTTTAATGCAGGGCTTTCGTATAGTTATTTACTGGACATCCGGGATAAGTATGAGAATACGAGTTTTCCTGCTGCATTTCCATTTTTTACTCGTAACACGGTAGCCTTGGTTTTAGGTGCTACTTTTTATGCAACGGAGCATGTTGGCTTTACATTTCGGTACAACCGTCCGCTGCATTTCTTATACCGTCCTGGGGAGGGTCGTCCGTTGCGCAACTCTCTTTATGAGCATTTTTTGGCTTTTCAAGTCAACTATAAGCTTTAGGAGGTTGGTTCAACTACCTGTTGAGGACGCAACAGGTAGTTGAAAATCGGAAGGTGTACCCACTATTCTTTTACGACTCCCTTCAGTTTTACAGTGGTTTCGTTGGGGTAGGTATTCGCGGTTACGATCACGAGTTTAGATTGTTCGCCTATTCTTCCTTCGCTATTAAATTTTGCTAGGATTTCGCCAGTGCCGCCGGGCGGGATGGGTTCTTTAGGCCATTCGGGTGTTGTGCAACCGCAAGAGGAGCGAGCGCTCAGGATGGTAAGGGGTACTTTTCCGGTGTTGGTGAATTTGTAGCTATGTTCTACGACATCGCCCTCATCGATGGTTCCAAAGTTATATTCGGTTGTTTCGAACGTGATTTTTGCCACTTGATTGGTGTCGAGCGGGCTATCAGCGGAGATCGGATTGCGTATAAGGTCAGCGTTAGCGCCTCCTCGTAACTCTTGGACTTTGTTCTCTGGATCGTTGTTGCAAGCGATCAGGCCAAGAAGGAGTACCATTGGGAGTAGTTTGTTCATAGATGTGTGGTGTTTATGTTTGAATAGCAAAGTGTTGGAGTCAGCTTGGGGGGGTAAAGTTTGCTTTTGACATTTGGCCTAGTTGGGGTGCGGGCATTTTTGATTTTTGGTGAGGGATTACGGAAAAATGAATCAGTTCCGGGCGTAAAAATACCTAATCAGCAGGTAATTTTCATTTTTAACTAGAAATCGGCCTTATCTTTGCTTGGTAGACTGGTTTTTAATTTCCTAAACAAGTAACGAAT
>CANHDG010000076.1 GCA_947459365.1 Saprospirales bacterium | reverse complement strand
TAGAAAAGTATTGGTCAATAACGACCCGAAAATCGAGGCTTTGTTGGCGCGCTATTCAGACGATGAATTGAAAAAATTCCGCCGGGGTGGCCACGATGCTAAAAA
The DNA here is from genome assembly GCA_947459365.1 of Saprospirales bacterium. GTDB lineage: Bacteria > Bacteroidota > Bacteroidia > Chitinophagales > Saprospiraceae > M3007. Next base: position 13,382 of record CANHDG010000076.1, on the reverse strand, counting down.
AGTATATGCTGCCTACGAACGGGCGACGCGAAGCGGTAAACCCACCGCAGTGATCGTCAAGACCGTTAAAGGGTATGGCATGGGTAAAGCAGCTGAAGGAAAAAACAAGGCCCACCAAACCAAAGACTTGAGCTTGGATAGCCGGGTAGAGACCAAAAACCGCTACCAAATTCCAATCTCAGATGAGGAGGCACGTGCCGCCAAATTTTGGTACCCAGGTCCTGAAGATCCCGCCACCCAATATTTGCTGGCCCGCAGAAATGCCCTTGGTGGATTTCTTCCAGAGCGCTCCGATACCTACGCTCCCTTTCAGTTGCCAGCGCTTACCCTTTTCGATAAGCAGCTAAATGGTAGTGAAGCCTCCGCAGGAAAGGCCTTTTCAACCACCGCAGCCATCGTGGATATCATGGGTCAGCTCATCAAAAATCCAGAGGTAGGCAAATACATCGTACCTATTGTACCCGATGAAGCACAAACCTTCGGGATGGAGCCCTTGTTCAACTCTGCCCAAATTTGGAACCAGAAAGGACAGCTCTACACTCCGCTGGAAATCGGTATTTCGGTTATTAAATACAAGGAGTCCAAAACAGGACAAGTATTGCAAGAAGGCATCAATGAAGACGGAGCAACAGCTTCCTTTACCGCTGCCGGTACCGCCTATACCCTTCATGGCATCCCAACCGTCCCATTTTACATCTACTATTCCATGTTTGGCTTCCAACGGGTAGGTGATATGGTGTGGGCCGCAGCGGATATGATGTGCAAAGGGTTCTTGCTCGGCGCTACTGCCGGCAGAACCACCCTAAACGGGGAGGGACTACAGCACCAAGATGGACATTCTCATTTGATCGCCCAAACCGTCCCCAGTGTGCTTTGCTATGACCCTGCCTTCGCCTACGAGTTAAGTGTAGTGGTGCACGAAGGGCTACGTAGAATGTACGTAGAAAACGAGTCAAAGATCTACTACATCACCGTTTATAATGAAAACCTGCTAATGCCCGCCATGCCCAAGGGGGTCGAAGAAGGTATTATCCGCGGTATTTACCGATTCAAAAAGTCAGGAGGAAAGTCCAAAACACCTCTAAAGGCGCACCTGATGGCCTCGGGCATCATCGTGGATCAAGCCATTAAGGCTGCCGAAATCCTCGAAGCAGAAGGCGTCAGCACCGATATATGGAGTGTAACCTCTTGGACAGAATTGTACCGCGATGCCTTGGCTTGCGACCACTATAACTTGCTGCACCCTGGAGAAAAGGAACGGACACCCTTCCTTCAAACCGCTCTCAAGGGAGAGGACGGGGTATTTGTTGCAGCCAGTGATTGGGTAAAATTGACCGCCGGGCAATTAGCTCCTTGGATGCCAAAAGAGTTCTTGGCCTTGGGCACAGATGGCTTCGGTTTATCCGAAAGCCGAGAAGCACTTCGCGATTATTTCGAGGTGTCTGCTCGTTACATCGCGTTCTACACAGTGCGCATGTTGCAACGCCAAGGAAAAGTATCGGATAAAGCTGTCAACGAATTTATCAAGAAATATGGTATTGAGCCAGATAAGGCTTACGCCATGGATGTATAGGGAGTCATGACAGCCGGAAAAGAACTCATATCGCCCCAGCGCTTCGCCTTCACCTTGGAGCGCCTCTGCCACCAGTTGATCGAAGACTGGGGCGATCTTTCCAATACCTGCATCATCGGAATTCAACCCCGTGGGGTGCAGTTGGCCGACCGATTGGTACAACGCTTGAAAGTACTAACCGGAAATTCAGATATACCCTACGGCAAACTGGATATTACCTTTTACCGGGATGACTTCAGAATGCATGACACCCCACTTTCCCCACACCCCAATGAAATGAATTTTGTGGTGGCCGACAAAAATGTGCTGCTGGTGGATGATGTGCTTTATACCGGCCGCACCATCCAATCTGCCCTGTCTGCTCTCCAACATTATGGCCGTCCACGGGTTGTTGAACTCGTGGCATTGGTCGACCGCCGTTTCAACCGCCACCTACCCATCCAAGCAGATTATGTAGGAATTACTGTGGATGCCATGGATGAAGCCTACGTGAAGGTACATTGGCAAGAAATCCACGGAAAAGACGAAATATTGCTCTTCGATAAAAAGATTTAAAAACCAACCATGTCTAGTCTCTCGACGCGCCACTTAATCGGTATCAAAAACATCACGGAAGCAGATATCCAGCTGATTTTTGAAACGGCCGATAATTTTAAGGAGGTAATCAATCGCCCCATCAAAAAAGTACCTTCCTTAAGGGACCTAACGGTGGCGAATATCTTTTTCGAGAGCAGTACACGGACCCGCATTTCCTTTGAATTAGCAGAACGTCGACTCAGCGCAGACATCGTCAACTTCGCCGCAGCTTCCTCCAGTGTCAGCAAGGGAGAAACCCTGCTCGATACCGTTAATAATATCCTGGCGATGAAGGTGGATATGGTGGTCATGCGCCACCCAGCCCCTGGTGCCTGTGTATTCTTATCCCAGCACATTCCTGCAAACGTCATCAATGCAGGGGATGGGACGCACGAACACCCAACGCAAGCCCTGCTGGATGCCTATTCTATCCGGGAACAGCTTGGTGATGTGGCCAATAAAAAAATAGCCATCATAGGAGATATTTTACACAGCCGGGTTGCCCTGAGCAATGTTTTTTGCCTTCAAAAACTGGGTGCCAAGGTGCGCGTATGTGGCCCTCCAACGCTGATTCCCAAGTATTATGCCGATTTGGGAGTAGAAGTGAGCCACGATGTACAAGAAACCTTACACTGGTGCGATGTAGCAAATGTGCTTCGAATTCAGTTAGAGCGGCAGGATATCAAGTACTTTCCTAGTCTTCGCGAGTACCATCAGTTTTTTGGCATCACCAAAAACAGAATCGAGCAACTGGATAAAGAAATCGTCATCATGCACCCTGGACCCATCAACCGCGGTGTAGAAATCAGCTCGGATGTTGCGGATGCACCACAAAGTATCATCCTTCAACAAGTGGAAAATGGGGTGGCTATCCGGATGGCGGTGCTTTACCTGCTTGCCTCCGGCAAGTAACTTGCCCTGTTTTGTTCGCCAGCACCTAGGCAGGGTGAAAACCTTTATTTACCATCATTTCTTCCGAAGCCATTTTTATTTACAAGATAGTCGTCAAAATCTCCTTACCTTTGAGCATTGAAGGGTAAAAAAAACGATTTTTCCCCTTCAAATGCCTTAACCACACCACTTTATTTACACTTTATGGCTAAAATTCAAGAGATGGAAGGCCACTCCCATGACACCACCAAGGGAGAGACCGTCCAGACCTGGGTTCAAGAATGGGCTGCCTTTTTGCAGCCGGACCACATTCATTGGTGCGATGGATCGCAAGAAGAGTACGATCAACTCTGTGAATCCCTCGTAAACAAAGGAACCTTCCTCCGGCTCGATCCGGAAAAACGTCCAAACAGTTTTGCTTGTTTTTCTGACCCTAGCGATGTAGCGCGCGTGGAAGATCGCACCTTCATCTGTACGCGCCTGAAAGACGACGCCGGGCCGAACAACAATTGGGAGGAGCCTCAGCTGATGAAGCAGAAGCTGAATGGCTTAATGAAAGGTTGCATGCGAGGTCGAACGTTGTATGTAATTCCCTTCTGCATGGGTCCCTTGGGTTCTCCCCTCTCCCATATCGGTGTTCAGTTAACCGACTCCGAGTATGTAGTCATCAATATGCGGATCATGACCCGCATGGGAGATGCTGTTCTAAAAACATTGGGCAATGGTACGTTTGTAAAATGCGTGCACACCGTCGGAGCCCCCCTGGATCCCGGAGAACAGGATTCTACCTGGCCTTGCAACCCGGATGTAAAGTACATTACTCATTTTCCGGAGGAACGACTCATTGTTTCCTACGGTTCTGGCTATGGCGGAAACGCGTTGCTGGGGAAAAAATGTTTTGCGCTTCGGATTGCCTCCTCTATGGCCCGAGAAGAAGGCTGGCTGGCAGAACACATGCTCATCTTAGGGGTGGAAGATCCTCAAGGACAGAAAAGTTACGTGGCAGCAGCTTTCCCAAGTGCTTGTGGAAAAACCAATTTCGCCATGCTCATTCCACCTCAAGCCATGGATGGCTACAAGGTGACGACGGTTGGGGACGACATTGCCTGGATTAAGCCGGGCGATGATGGTAAACTTTATGCCATCAATCCGGAAGCAGGCTATTTTGGAGTAGCTCCCGGCACCAACGTTAAAACCAATCCAAACGCTATGGCTTCCATCCGGGCCAATACCATTTTCACCAACGTGGCCGTCACAGCAGATGGGGATGTTTGGTGGGAAGGTATGACCAAAGAAATTCCTGAGGGAATGACCGATTGGCAAGGTAAACCCTATCAACCCGGAAGCGGTAAACCAGCGGCACACCCCAACGCTCGATTTACTGCGCCCGCTTACCAAAACCCAGCCATCGATCCCGAATGGGAAAATCCAAAAGGGGTGCCAATTAAAGCCTTTATTTTCGGGGGAAGACGAAGTACCACCATTCCTCTGGTGTACCAGTCATTCAACTGGAATTTTGGGGTATATCTGGCAGCCACCATGGGCTCTGAGCGCACCGCCGCCGCTTTTGGCAACATCGGGGAAGTCCGCCGGGACCCGTATGCCATGCTTCCTTTCTTGGGTTACCACATGGGCGACTACTTCAACCACTGGCTTCAAATAGGAAGAACCTTACCCAACCCACCTCAAATTTTTGGGGTCAACTGGTTCCGAAAAGATGCCCAAGGTAATTTTATATGGCCAGGTTTCGGAGATAACATGCGGATCCTAAAGTGGATTATTGATCGCTCCAATGGCACTGGTGCAGCTGTGGAAAGCCCCATCGGGTGGATGCCTCGCTTCCGACACCTCGACTGGACCGGAATGGAACAATTTACCCGGGATGAATACCACGCCATCATGTCGATCGACCGGGAGGAATGGAAGAAAGAGCTTTTGGGGCACCATGAATTGTTCGAGCAATTGTACGATCGATTACCCAAAGAGTTCCTATTTATGCGGGAGCTGTTGCTTTCCCAGCTTTGGCGTTCGCCAGAGCATTGGGGACAAGCGGAAGAACGAATATAATTTAGTACGCAGGAATGATAAGTAAATCCCTGTTGGTGCCGAAGGGTGCTGGCAGGGATTTTTTCCTTGTAGGAAAGCGTGGAATTTGGATTCCTTTCCTTCTAACGCGATCTTTGCCCGACAAAATATATTTCTTTATGGCACTACCGCTTTTTGAGCAACTCCAACTAAAAGGAATCAACCATCTAGAACACCCGCTCGAGGCTGGAGAATACGAAGATTGCCAGTTCACCAATTGTAATTTGGAAGGGATCCTACTCACCGGGTTTCGGTTTTCCAATTGTGTTTTTAAAGACTGCAACCTTAGCCTGGCGGAAGTACATCAAACAGCCTTCCGATCTGTTCAAATGATCGCTTGTAAACTGCTTGGAATCCACTTTGAAGATTGTGTACCCTTTGGATGGGAACTAATTTTTAAAGACTGCCAGTTGGACAACAGTTTTTTTTCTGAGATGAACCTGCAAGGAAGCCGATTTGAGGGATGTAGCTTAAGACAAGTTGACTTTACCGGGGCAGACCTGAAAAAAATTCGTTTTCATCAATGTGATTTGCAAAATGCGTTGTTTGAAAACTGTCAGCTTTATGAGACGGACTTTAGAACAGCGTACCATTACACATTCGATCCGGCTAAAAATAGATTAAAGAAAACAAGGTTTTCACGGGAAGGACTAGAAGGCCTGTTGCGTTCATTTGATATTATAGTTGATTAAAGCCTCTTTTTTCAAGTGGAAACTCTTTTTTCCTCTTTAGGGTAAAGGTGGAACCTCGCATTGCTACCCTTGAACAAAGCAAAGTGGTGGAACTTGGTAATAAGAAGCTCGGTTTAAGTAGCATACCCAAATCAATGGTGATTGCCCTACTCTACCCAAATTAACCTACCTTTGCACCATGCATTTACCAGAAAAAGTACAACAAGCCCTTTCCAAAACCGGCATCACCGAATTAAACACCATTCAAAAAGCAGCCCTTGAGGCGATTGAACAGCATAAAGATACCCTTTTACTGGCCCCGACAGGTTCTGGCAAAACCTTGGCGTTTTTACTACCCGTCCTACTCAGGCTCGATCCAAACGCCAAAGGCATTCAATGCCTGATCCTCTCCCCTACACGAGAATTAGCCCTCCAGATTGAATCCGTGTGGCAGCAGCTTTCCACAGGGTTTAAGGTCAACACTTGTTACGGAGGGCACTCGATGAAAACCGAGATGAATAATTTGAGCCAGCCTCCTGCAGTATTAATCGGCACCCCAGGAAGAATCATTGATCACTTGCACCGTACATCCATCGACCTCAAAACAGCCCGGATGCTGGTCCTGGATGAGTTTGACAAGGCCTTGTCGATGGGCTTTCAGGAACAAATGCAAGAAGTAGTGGCCTCCTTGCCCACCCTGGAGCGCCGCATTCTGGCGTCGGCTACAGACAAACTAAACATTCCCGCGTTTCTTGGATTTGAGCACCCACAAACACTCAATTTTACGGCCGAACCTGAAAAATCAACCGATGGGCTTCAGCTTCGGCTAGTGCCATGTCCTGATAAAGACAAAATCAAAACCTTGTTTCGCTTGCTTTGTGCGACCGGCAATACCCCCACCTTAATTTTTTGTAATAACCGGGAATCAGCGGAACGAACCAACCAAATTCTTCAAGAGTGGAGCATCCCTTCTGCTTATTTTCACGGAGGAATGGATCAAATTGAACGAGAAAAGGCACTCATCAAATTCCGAAACGGTAGCACCGTTTTTCTGGTGGCCTCTGATTTGGCAGCCCGTGGGCTCGATATACCGGAGGTCCGCAACGTGATCCACTACCATTTGCCCTTCAAAAAAGAGGATTTTATTCACCGAAATGGCCGAACTGCCCGCATGTTTGCCTCCGGAACCGCCTATATCCTCTTGCATAAAGAGGAAAAAATTCCAACGTACCTCGACGAGGTCCCAGAGGCCTACCAGTTGCCCGAGGTACCTGAGCTACCGCCCGCTGCGCCCTTTATGACCTTGTATATCAGTGGAGGGAAAAAGGACAAAATCAGCAAAATGGATATTGTCGGTTTTTTGTGCCAAAAAGGAAATATTGAGAAGAGCGACCTTGGGAAAATCGAACTACTCGATTACATGTCCTTTGCAGCCGTTCGCTACGAAGTTGCCGAACAAGTAGTAAAGGCAGTACAGTCTGAAAAAATGAAAGGCAAAAAGTACAAAATTGGCATCGCCCGGTAAATTCCACTGCTTTGCAGCGATTTACGGTATTCCGTCGAAAATCCTGAACATCCATTCACAGGTAACAAGTATCTTTGACCAAATTTAACTGTTGGTTTATCATCCTTTGACAATTGATTACTATGAGGTTTTTTGTAAGCTCGCTTTTTTTAGTACTGCTCGCTTTCCATACGGCAACTGCCCAGGAAAAACAAACTCATGCCCGCGCCTTTGAACAGATGGGCCCCATGCTTCCCACCGGGAATTCCTACCGGGGTATGGATGGTGCACCTGGACCAGATTACTGGCAGCAACGCTGCGACTACCGCATTGAGTGTAGCCTGAATCCAGAAAAAACCCAATTGACCGGTAAAGAATGGGTGAAATACTACAATAATTCCCCTCAGACACTGCGGTATCTTTGGTTACAGCTGGATGAAAATGAGCATGCCGCCACCAATGACTTCCATCATGCCCACCCCCACAACCTCGGCGGAAGCATGAACGACAAAGCAATGCGAATGCTGGAGGCCTGGACAGAATTTGAAGATTATGGCCACCGAATCTCCTCGGTTAAAGATGGAAAAGGCGCTTCCCTGAAGTACTTCATCGATAACACCGTCATGCGCATTGAACTTCCTCAACCCTTGGCGCCCGGACAAACATTTGATTTTCAGATTGACTGGAGTTATATTCTCATTGACCGAATTAATAACCTGACCTTTGGTCGCGGCGGTTATGAATATTTTCCAAAAGACGATAATTACTTGTTTACCATCACACAATGGTACCCCAGACTCTGTGTATTTAGCGACTTTGAGGGCTGGCAATCCAACCAATTCACCGGAACCGGTGAATTCGCACTTAATTTTGGAAATTTTGAAGTAAAAATTACGGTTCCAGCCGATTATGTGGTGGGAGCGACGGGGGTATTGCAAAACAGTATCCAAACCCTTTCTGCGGTGCAGTTGGAACGTTGGAACAAAGCCCAAAAATCAAAAGAACCCATAGAAATTGTGACCTTGGAAGAGGCAAAGGCCACTGAAACGGGAATACGCAATACCCGTACCAAAACCTGGCACTACAAAGCTGAAAATGTCCGCGATTTCGCCTGGACCGCCAGCCGCAAGTTTATTTGGGACGCAATGGCAGTAGATAATGGGGAAGGGAAAAAAGTAATGTGCATGAGCTACTACCCCAAAGAAGCCTATCCTATTTATCGAAAATACTCCACTAAGGCAGTTGCACATACCCTCAACACTTACAGCAAGTACAGCGTGCCCTACCCCTATCCAACCGCTATTTCCGTGGAGGCCCAAAACGGGATGGAGTACCCCATGATTTGCTTTAACCCCGGGCGTGCAGAGGAGGATGGTACGTATTCAGAAGAGACCAAAAATGCGGCGCTGACCGTCATTTTCCACGAGGTAGGCCATAACTATTTCCCCATGATTATCAACTCGGACGAACGGCAATGGGCCTGGTTCGACGAGGGCTTGAATACCTTCTTGCAATACCTCACCGAACAAGAATGGGACAATAATTACGATTCTGGCGACGGCCCTCCGCATAAAATCACAGAGTACATGTCCCGCCCCAAGAGCCAGTTGGAACCCATCATGACCAACTCGGAAAACATCATTGATTATTTTAACAATGCCTACCGCAAACCAGCGACGGCCTTGAATATCCTTCGGGAAACGGTCATGGGACGTGACAAGTTTGACTATGCTTTTAAAGAATATTGCCGTCGGTGGGCGTTTAAACACCCCACCCCTGCTGATTTCTTCCGTTCCATGGAAGATGCCAGCGGTATGGACCTGGATTGGTACTGGAAAGGTTGGTTCTTTAGCACCGATGCCGTGGATATTGCGATGGATAGCATCGTTTACAAACGCGCCGACCTCCAAACCGACCCGGAACGCAAAGAAACGACCTTTCCACAAAAACAACGGAAACCGTTTCAAACCCTGACCCAAACCCGTTACCGGGAGTCCGGAATGGGGTTTCCAGTAGAAAAAGACAGTACCCTGCAGGATTTTTACACTTTTTATAAGCCTTGGGAAACGGAGGATAGCGTGTCTACGGCCACCTATATTCGCTTCGATGAATTATATACAGCAGAAGAAAAACAACGGCTGTTTGGCGACAAACACTACTATGAAATATTCTTCAGTAACCAAGGAGGCCTGGTGATGCCGATCATTCTGGAGTGGACCTTCAGCGATGGAACCAAAGAAACGGAACACATTCCGGTTGATATCTGGAGAAAAAACGAGGCCAAATTCAACCAGGTATTTGTCAAAAACAAGCCAGTGGCCAGTGTAAAAATGGACCCATGGAGAGAGTTGGCAGATATCAACGAGAAAAACAACTCGCGTCCCATCCCTGAGACACCCGTTCTTTTCAAGGTGTACAAAAAGGATAAATTTGTGCCGGGACCTAATATGATGCAGCGCGCACAACAACGAAAAGTAAACAAACCCTAGCGATGAGTGAGTTTAGCACCTTTGTAGACCTGGGATTTCACCATATTGTTGACCCAAGGGCATTTGATCACCTCTTGTTTATCATCACCCTCTGCGCCATCTATCAGGTGCAGGAGTGGAGGAAGATTCTCATTTTGGTCACGGCCTTTACCATTGGTCATTCAGCGACCTTGGTTTTGTCGGGCTTACAACTGATCGCAGTTCCGTCTGACTTGGTGGAATTACTTATTCCAGTAAGTATTGTTGCAACCAGCATTTACAACGTGGCCGCAAAAAGACAAACTGCTCAGTTAGCTACTTTTGCCAAATCTGTTCGGTGGAATTATGCCATTGCTCTTTTGTTTGGCCTGATCCATGGAATGGGATTCGCCAATTATTTCCGGATGCTCATGGGAGAGGAAGGCGGAATCGTTTGGCCTTTGTTTTCCTTTAATGTAGGAATCGAGATTGGACAGCTCCTTATTGTGGCCTGTTTCTTTGGACTTCACTACCTGTTACAACGCCTGATGGGCTTTGAGCACCGGTCTTGGAACCAATATATATCCGGGATTGGAGGAGGAGGAGCCCTGGTTTTGATTATGCAAAATTTGTTTGCCTAATGTGGGGATTAATTTTCCTCTTTTTAGTTGGATGGGGGACTTCAGTTCCGTTACACGAGTTCAAAATGAGTGTAACGGAACTGATTTACCACCCAGAAGACCATCATTTTGAGGTAAAAGTCTACCTTTTTACCGATGATTTAACGGAAGCATTGACAGGTAATCCTGCTGCAGTCCTACCCAACCGAGTCCAGATTGAACAATACCTCCAACAGCATTTTAGTCTTTTGACAGGAGGGCAGGTACAAGGTTTGCAAGTTCAAAGTATCCGCCAACGGGCAGACCAGGTACTGGTTACCCTCATCAGCCCGGCAGCGACTGCGCCCCCACAGCAAATTGAAGTGCGCAACCAGCTCTTGACAGCACGATTTAAAGAACAGACCAACATGGTTTACCTGATTGTGCCCGGTAAGCACAAAAAAACCGAGGCGCTGGACCTTCAGCGCACGCAGGCCTTTTTTTCCTTGTAATAAAAGCGACCTTCAGATCCCCCTTTTACCAATTCAATTAAAGATCAGGAAAGTCGATTGATACCTTTTCCCAAAATATTGGATCCAATAATCGAGCGCTGCCTATTAAAGCCGCCTCTTCCCACAACTTAGAAGGAAAAACGGGAATTGAATAATTCAAGCTGTAAAGGGTTTGTTCAAAAAAAGGCTGAAAAAGAGCGGAGGCATGCGCAATATTGCCCCCCATGATCAAGCATTCTGCTCCAAAACGCCTTAGTGGAGGCTCAAGGCACAGTCCCAAGTTGACACCGAATTTCTTAAAAATAGTAGACGCCTCCGGGTCTTTTTCAGCCAAGGCTGTCAAGGCATGAGCCCCTTCCAACCGGATGCCCCTTTTAGCCTCATACGCATCAACTAACCATCGAGTGGAGAAGTAATCATCCGCAATCCCCTCTTTAAAAGGCAAATGCCACAGGCAACCTTCCTTTGGCACAGTATCTGCATGCACCACCGGAATACCCTTCTCAATAAAAGCGGAACCAAACCCGGTACCAAGGGTCACCACTACCACTTTGGAGTAGGACTGCCCAGCACCCACCCAGGCCTCTCCCACTGCAAAAGCAGTCGCGTCGTTGATGAAACGAAGAGGCAAATGTCCGGAGTTTAACCGTTGAACAAGCTCAGCGCGTACATTGCAATGGAATAAATGGGGAAACTTATGCTGCATGTTGGAGATTCCATTCCGGTAATCAAACGGACCAGGAATCGCCATTCCAATCCCTTGACAGTCCTCTCCAGCCACCTGAAGACAGGATTGAAGCACCTCAGCCCAGGCAGCTAAGATGGTTTCAGCAGCTTGTTGGTGACCGTAGGTACTTCTAAAGAGGCTTCCTGGCAAGAGCGTTCCCGTGGATAGATCGATTGCGGCTGCAGTGATATGGGTTCCACCAATATCGGCTCCAATGGCTGTTTTTCTCATTTGCTATTCGTTTTATTCCACAAAATACGTTGATTTTGGGGAGGAAAGGAAATTGGATTCCTACTTTTGTCGCTTGAAAAAGAATGGAATAAAAACGAGGCAACTAACGGAGCGATTCTTTGTTTGCTCTGATTAAAACCCTCAACCCGACAATTTGGATAATGGAAAAACAACAAGTACCAGTCATCCTTTCCGGCGGTGGTGCCCGAGGATTTGCGCATGTCGGGATTCTGCAAGCCTTGGAGGAACGGCAAATTCAACCCTCTGCGATTTCGGCCACTTCGGCGGGTGCGATGATCGGAGCGCTGATAGCAGATGGCTACACGGCCGCAGAAGTCAAAGAGATGGTTTTAAAAAACATCAAACTAGTTGATCTGCTTGATTTTAGACGGATAAATGGACACCTCATTAGCCTCCACAAGATTGGTCAGTTTTTAAAATCCCAGCTCCGTGCTTCTACTTTTGAACAGCTGAAGCTGCCTTTTTATGTATCGGCCGTCAATTACCATACGGGAGAGCCCAAGATTTTTCAGGAGGGCCCAATTGTGGAGGCTGTTTTGGCAGCCAGTTCCATCCCGACCCTATTCGAACCTACTCTGATCGAGGGGATCCCTTACGTAGATGGTGCAGTACACTCGAATGTACCCTCTGGACCCTTTGAAGCGCAAATCGAGCAGGTCGTTGCCTGTCATGTCAATCCAACCGGCCCTTACAACCCCAAAAGTTCTGTATTTCATTCCATTGACAGAGCCATTCACCTCAGTTTTTTGGAACGCAATCGGCAGGTCCAAGGGCGGTGCCGTTGGTTTATCGAGCCGTATGCGTTGCACCCCTATGGTATGTTCGAGGTGCATAAATTACCAGAGATTTATGCGGCAGGGTACCAAGGGGCTGTTGAATTTTTAGACCAGATGGCTCCAAGCAATACCTAATCATACTGTTTTTTTTACCGAAACGAACCCAACTCTATGCGAACTGCTTCTGAATTTAATACGGACTGGAGGAAAGTAGCCGCCTCCCTTTATCAGAAACCAACCGATTCGAAAATTTTTGGATCGGTCGACCTGGATGTCACCTTGGCGGAGGAATTTGTGAGTGAACAACGAAAAAAGGGCTTAAAGATCACCTTGACCCATATTCTGCTCCTCGCTATTGCACGGGGAATAAAAACCGAAGCGCCGGAGCTGAACTGTTATGTGAAAAGGGGGCAAATTGCTCAGCGCCCGAGTATTGATGCCAGCTTAAGTGTGATTATTAAGGGGGAGCGGGAAATGAGCTCTGTCCTCGTCCGTGCTGCAGACACTTTAACCTTGTCGGACTTGGTAAGCTATTTGGAAACGGAGATTCCAGCAGCGCGGAAAGGACAGGAAAAAGGGGCCATGAAAATGAAAAAAATCCTCGCAGCTGTTCCTTGGCCTTTTCGGACCTGGCTGCTGGCTATTCTGCGCAATGTAACTGTCAACTGGGGTTTGTCCTTACCCAAATGGGGTATCTCTGCCAATAGCTTTGGCACCTTTGTACTATCCAATATTGGAAGCGTTGGCTTGGACAGCGGTTACCCTGCCT
>CANHDG010000075.1 GCA_947459365.1 Saprospirales bacterium | reverse complement strand
GCGGTAAGGGAATACTCTCCCTAGGAAAAATAAAGCCACTTAACAAAACCGTCGGCATCATTAACCCAAGTGCAGAAATAAACATGGCTTGCTGCTGGTCCGCCGCCTTCGTAGAAATAAATATCCCTAACGACAGCGCGACTACCATATACAAAATCGATTCAAAAGCTAAGAGCATTGCGCTCCCATTTAAAGGCATACCAAATACATAAATACCAAGTAATACCACAATCATGGCGTTGAAAACGGTTAAGGCCAGGTACGGACTGGCCTTCCCAAGTATAATCTGTAAGGGTCGTAAAGGTGAAACCAACAACACTTCCATGGTGCCCATCTCCTTCTCCCGCGCAATCGTAATGCTGGTCATCATCGCAGCCACTAACATCAAGATCAGAGTCATTACCCCAGGTACAAAACCAAATACCGACTTCAGTTCAGGGTTGTACAACATGCGGGTCTCCACCCGAATAGGAGCCGCCCCCCCTTGCGGAAGCCGCTCATTTTGATACGATAGGACAATCGCTTGTGCATAATTGATCAAAGTGGTTGCAACATTTGGATCCGAGGCGTCGCCAATTAACTGCACACTCGCCTGCCCCGACTTGGCTAAATCCTCCGCAAAAGAGGGCGGAAAAACCACCGCCAGTTTGATTTTTCCTTGTCGAAAGGAAGCTTCCAATCCTTCCAAGGTCGATACCGTATCCGTCTGCCGAAAATACCCGCTCGATAACAAACGGTTCGTTAATGCCGTACTTTCCACATCACCAGCCGCATCCATCACAGCAATCGGTGCATCCTTCAGATCGTTGGTCAACACAAACCCAAACAGCAATACCTGGGCAATGGGCATCCCAAAAAGAATCATAAGGGTGCGCCGGTCACGAAGAATATGGCGAAACTCTTTTACTATAAAGGCTAGAAAACGATTCATGCTAAACAAGTCATTTATTGATTAATCAACATGGCCAACTGGCTGGTCCGGACGTGCCAGTTTCCTGAAAACCTCGTCCATATCGCCTGCCTTGAACTGCTTCCGAAGTGCCTCTGGCGTATCAAGCGCATCAATCCGACCATCTACCATGATACTTACACGATGACAATACTCGGCTTCCTCCATATAATGCGTGGTAACCATTAACGTAATACCTCTCGAAGAAGCCTCATAAATGCCTTCCCAAAACTGCCGGCGAGTTAATGGATCTACACCAGAAGTAGGTTCGTCCAAAAACACAACCTTGGGTTCATGAATCTGCGCCACCGCAAACGCCAATTTCTGTCGCCAACCCAACGGAAGACTTCGAACTAACAGACCCGCCTGCTGCTCCAACCCAAGTTGTTCAATTACTTGCGTCGTTTTTTCGCGCAACTGACCAGTGCTCAATCCGTAAATTCCTCCAAAAAACCGAATGTTCTCCCGAACTGTTAAGTCCTCGTACAAACTAAAGCGCTGGCTCATGTAACCGATGTTGCGCTTAACCTCTTCTGGATAACGCGCTACATCATAGCCAGCCACTATAGCGGTGCCCGAACTGGGCATCAGTAAACCAGTTAGCATCTTTAAAGCCGTAGTTTTACCAGCTCCATTTGCACCTAAAAAACCAAATATTTCCCCGGGCCGAACCTCAAAAGAAATCCGATTCACCGCTGTAAAATCCCCAAAGGTTCGGGTGAGTGCTTGTACTTGAATGACATTTCCCATTATCCTTGTTGTTCAAAAGCAACGTAACAATCTTCAATCCCAGGAGCAATAGCCTTTACCTCTACCGACTCATGACCGTACTTATTCAGATACGCAGTAATTTCTTCCGTGCTGTGGCTATTTTGATGCAAGGACAAATGAGCATATTCCCCAAAACCAAAACAGCCTTGAACAGGCTCCCATTTTCTTAAATCGCTAATTAATCGATGCATTTCACGACCCCGAACCGCAAAAAGTGGGTACGGATAACGCTCAATGATGGCCTCCGGCCGATCCACCGCTACTACTTTGCCCCGCTGCAATAATGCCACACGGTCGCAAAGCGCCGCCTCATCCATGTTGGGCGTACTGACCAGTATTGTTAACCCCTGTTTTTTCAACAAAGCCAACATATCCCAAAATTCCTTTCTGGATACTGGATCTACGCCCGTCCCAGGCTCATCGAGCAACAACAGCTTGGGACGATGAATGAGGGCACAACAAAGAGCCAATTTTTGCTTCATCCCACCCGACAAGGCCCCTGCTCGACGGTCTTTGAACGGCGCAATCTGCCGATAAATGGGAGCAATCAACTCGTAATTCTCCTTCATATCCGCCCCAAAAACCTCCGCAAAAAAATGAAGGTTTTCCTCAATACTTAAATCCTGATATAAAGAGAACTTACCAGGCATATACCCAATCTGATTCCGTATACGCCGATAATCCACTACCGAATCCAAACCTCCCACCTTGGCGCTGCCATTGTCCGGCTTTAATAAGGTGGCCAGTATCCGAAATAGCGTCGTTTTTCCAGCCCCATCCGGGCCAATTACCCCAAATAGCTCTCCGGATGCCACCGAAATGCTGACATTTTCCAAAGCCCGAACATCCTTATAGGATTTGGAAAGGGATACCACCTCGATCTCCATACGCTAAAATTGTACTTCAGCAGGCATGCCGATTTTGAAAATACCATCATTGGGAACAGCAATCTGAATCGCATACACTAGATTGACCCGTTCCTCTTTGGTCTGAATTACCTTCGGCGTAAACTCCGCCTTGTCCGCTATCGTTGATATTTTACCTTTCCTGGAAAGACTCTGCCCGTCAGGCCCATCTACAAAAACCGTTACCTCCTGGCCCAATTGAACACTGCTCAACTGCCCTCCACTGATGTAAGCGCGCAAAATCATATTGTCCAAATCAGCCGTTTTAAACAAGGGTTTTCCTACACTCGTCACTTCACCTGGTTCTGCAAACTTGGTCAGTACCACCCCAGCAGCTGGAACGGTAATCCGGCATTTTTGAAGCTGATCCCTAAGCTGCGCAATCTGATGCTGGAGCGGTGCCACTTCCGCCGTAATCCCCGTTTGTTGTACATTTAAGCTCGCAAATGCAGCTGATTTTTGGGCCTGAACCACCTCTAATTGACGTTTTAACTGAATGAGCTGGTCGTTCAATTGATCGAACTGCTGTGGAGTGGCAGCATCCTTTTTTACTAAATTCTCAATCCGCTTTCGCTCGCGTTCTAGGTTATTTATATTCGCAGTAATGACAGCCGCTTGATCATCAAAAACTGCTAATTGCGCGCCAATCGCCGGCTTTTTGGCCAAAATTGCTAAAATAGAGGCTTCCAACTGTGCTATTTTTAATACAATTTGGGTGGAGTCAATACGACCCACTACCTGCCCAACTTGTACACGCTGCCCTTCCTCAACAGTAAGCTCGATAATTTTTCCAGTTCCTTCAGCACTAACCAAGCGTTCCTCTGCCTCAAAATTTCCAAAGGCATCAGTATCCGATTGCTGATGCTGACAAGCAACCAACGTAACTGCAAGTGAAAATAGGATAAATCTCATATTGTAAAACGTTTATTTTCCATGTGCCTGCTCTGATTCACAGGCATATAGAACTTGAAGTTGATGTGTTTTATACGTAAGTTGCGCTTGAGTAAGCAACTGCACCTGAGTGAGGTAATCCGTCATAGTCATTACGCCACTCTTCACTTGATCATCAGCCCGTTGCAAAATGCTTTTCTGCAAATCAATTACTTGCTGATCTAAAGCCAACATCGCTTGATTTTTTTCCATTTCCTGTCGGTCTTTTATTGACTGTGCTTGCATTCGCAGCTCAAACGCCTGTTTCTGTGCCCCAATCTGTTGCTGCTGAACAGCTAATACTTCGATTGCCTTTCGATCAGCCCCCCAATCAAAAGGGGTCCATTGTGCCCGAATACCAACTAAACCAAACAACCCTTGGTCAAAAAAATTCAGCGGATTCGGATTCCCCCATCCTCCCTGAGCAAATGCATCCAGCCTTGGCTGCCTACGTAAGGCAATTCCATCCTTTGCCACTTCCAACTGCCGCTGCTTAACTTCAAATAAGGCCCATTCCGGACGTGCGATCAGCTCTGAGCCTTTTGTTTCAGCAGGCGTTCGGAGAACCAAACGAGCCTCCGGACGCCCAATCCAGAGTGCTAACAGCCCGCGCAGCGTCCGATCATCCTCCCGTAAAGCACCCAACTGCTGATTCATTTTCAGGATTTGAATCTGAAGCTGATCCTCTTGGGTGCGCAATAAAACACCCTCCAATACCGCTGCATGGACTTGCTGCTGCTTATTTTTTAAATCAAGAAGGCTATTTTCCAAAATCGCTGCCGACTCTTGTAACAACAAAATCTTGAAAAATAAATCAGTGACCGTCTCCCGAAGTGAAAAAACATCCACATCGGCCTGAGCGGAAGCCGCTTCCTGTTCCAAGGCATACTGCGCCCTACGAACTCGATCAGACTGACCATCCCAAAGTCGCTGAGAAATATCCACCTGCACCCGATACTGATCCTTTGGAACCGCCGGCACTTGAAACAATGGAGACTCAATCGGCAAACCAAAAACTGCACTCTGGAGCGCAGCTTGTCCCCCTACATTGATGCGCGGCAACTGCGCACTTCGTAAAGAAGCCGTCTGCAACGAAGCAATAGTAGCTGCATGTTGCTTCTGGGCTTGCAGTGGACTGGCAGCTGTAGCAAGCTCCCTGCATTGTTCCACCGTAAGAGTGTCCTGGGCCCATAAACCTGCGCCAAATACAGACAGCCACATCCAAAAGGTGGCTGTTAAACGAATAATAGTTGACATACTAAGGTCGTATTGCATGTAAAAGAAAGGACTTAACCTCTTTTTTTCGTTCATCCAAAAATTGATTCATCTCCTCCGCACTTATCCCCAAAATAATCCTAGCCATCGGCCGTGCGATGATGGGAAAAACACAGAGCGAAAAAGCATTGATAACCAGATGCCGGGGCGCTACCGGACGAATAAGACCCGTCGCAACAGCCTCCTCCACCTGTTTGTAAAAAAAGTCCAACCGCGGCAAATCCTTTGGAACAATCTCATCAAAAAACCGATCCGGATGCTTGTTCATCTCCGAAATCACAAAAAGCGGCACAAAAGGATTCTGCCGAATAACATCTATATAGGTATCCACAAAATGCTCTAACTTCTCCAATAATGGCAGCTCAGACTCCAAAATTTGTAAAAACTTGGGCATCACTTTCCGAATGACCGCCTTTACAACCGCCTCAAATAACTTCTCCTTGGAGCGATAATAATAATGCAACAAAGCCTTGTTAATCCCGGCTCGATCCGCAATCTCTTGCATCTTGGCTCCAGCCATCCCCTTTAAGGTAAATAACTCATGTGCAGCTTCAAAAATGCGCTGCTCAGTACTTTCAAATTGTTCACTGTTTGGTTTATCCATATAATTTAACCGTTTGGTTAATTTTGGGCAAAAGTAGGGTAGTCTTTTTCTTTTCCAAGAAAAAAGGGTTCTATTTTTTTTAATAATGGAAAAAGAAACTGCTTCTAGCCTTACCGATCCACTAGCACAAGACTATTCTTTCACCGCTACCGCAATCCTAGAATCGGCTGTCCCATAATACAATAACCATTTTGACTTGAAATACACTAATCCCTCTACAAAGCATACCTCATTGACCTCCCCAACCCGCTCGTAGGGCTTGTCAGGATGTATAAACCAAGTAGCACTTCGATCCGTCAGCTTCCAAGGGGCCAAAGTATCAAACAATGCCTGACCCGCTGCGTAGGTGAATTTTGGCAGTCGATCTTCCTTATAATTCGCAGCATTGCTGGCATTGTAAATCAACAACACCCCGTCTTCCGTCCATAACGCAAAGGGGCCAGGCTCTACCAGCCGACTGTCAAAATACCCTGGACGAGGTGTCAATACCCGTATCAACTCGTTGTTCTCCGCATTCTCCAAAGGCTCCCAATGAATCAGATCTTCAGAGGAGGCCATGAATAAATCGGTATCTCCGAAATACATCCAATACCGCCCGTTAATCTGTGCCGCCACTATCCGAGAGCCCTCCAGTCGCCCAATTACTGCACCGGATTTAGACCATTTATCTTTGTATTTTTCTGCGCGAAGCACCGGACCATGTTTTACCCAATGGACCAAATCAGTAGAGCTAGCAGAACAAAGCCGAGCCGTTTTGCCGTCATAGGCGGTATATGTCATTAAATAACCACCGTCCGGACGCTCTATGATCCTTGGATCTTCCACTCCGTCAAACCAGGTGCCCTCCTCTTTCTTTGCACTGTTCCATTCTAATGCCTTCCACTCATCCTGCGCAGGATAAAAGATGGGCTCTGCTAACCGCTTAAAATGCAAGCCATCCGAGCTGACTGCCATCCCAATCCGAGAGGTACCCGCCGCATCTTGCGCCCTAAAAAATAAATACACCTGATTCCCTTTTACCACCGCAGCAGGATTCAATACGTTTCGCTTAGACCATAAAACCTCCTTCTGGCGAATTGGACAAGAAAAAGAGGCAAAAGAATCGGGTACTAAAATGGGATTAAGACTATCGACCTTGGTAAAACCAGTCAACTCCCAACTAGTTAAGACCGCTGTAGAGGGAGCCTGCAGATTACAAGCCATAACAAACAACACCCCGCTGAACAAAAAAAATAAACCAAACCGCATAAGCAAATGAGTAAAAATTATAACATAAGTTGAGCCCTAAAAAGAATATTGACGCCACTAATTTCCTTCAATTGTCTAAAAAGAACACCAATACGTCAATGCATCTCTGATTTTGATCAGTAAAAGTATACATTTGTAAAAGAATTATCCATAGCGGAGTCCAGTAACCGCTCGAATAAACGGGGCAATCCCGAAATGCCTGAAAAGTAGGATACACTTATCAAAACATCGAAAATGGACCAGCAAAAAGTAGACATGTTCATCATGTCCAATGCAAAATTCTTTGAAAGCCACCACCTACACGCCATCCGCGAACGGCTGCTCGAAACCGACGACTCCAATTGGGTGATGCTCTCCACCCTTGAGCTGAAGGATCCAACCACTAGCCTGATTGTTTCCATCCTCGCAGGATCACTCGGAATCGACCGTTTTCTGATCGGAGATACAGGCCTGGGCGTTGGCAAACTCCTCACCTGCGGTGGCTTCGGAATCTGGGCAATCGTAGACTGGTTCCTGATCCAGTCGGCTACTAAAGAGAAAAACTTACAGAAAATCCAACCTTACCTATTCTAATGAACCTGCCAAAAGGCAGCGTCTATACCCTGCTTTTTTTTACCAGTGCAGCAGGGTATGCTTGGATATTCCTGAATTGGCAGACCCAAACGGAGTTGACCGTCTGTCCTATGAAGTCAATCACAGGCATACCCTGTCCCTCTTGTGGTTCCACCCGTTCCGTTTTAGCCATCCTGAAAGGAGCATTCCAAGAAGCCCTTTGGCTCAACCCAATCGGCTTCCTGTTAGTATCCGTCCTAATAATCGCTCCAGGCTGGATTGCTTTTGATGCGTTAAACCGTAAAAATACACTGGAACTAACCTATCAAGTAGCAGAAAAAATACTCCGAAAACCATCCGTTTTTATCCCACTGATATTGTTGCTCCTGGCCAACTGGATCTGGAACCTCCAAAAAGCAGGAATCCTATAATTACAAACTCAATCGAGGATCTCCAATCGAGTATTAAACTAAATCGGGCTTTGCTCCGTTTATTTTACCAAGTATACCGCTGACATGCTTTTTACATCACAAACGTATAAACCCAGTGAATATGAGGCGGAAAAAGCCTCTAACAGTTACCTCATGTCGCTGGTAGCGCTCATCGTCGGTGTCCCGTTGCCCATCGTGAACCTACTGGCTACTCTACTCTTTTATTGGGGAAATAGAAAATCCAGTTACTTCGTGCGCTGGCACTGTACCCAAGCCCTTCTTTCTCAATTTTCCGTACTTGTGGTAAATAGTATAGGTTTTTGGTGGACCATCTCTATCCTTTTTACCGAAGAAAACGTCAGTAATACCTATTTTGCCTACCTCCTTATTGCCATACTCTTTAACATAACCGAACTCATCACGACCATTTACTCGGCTGTCCAAACCCGAAAAGGCATTCATGTAGAATGGTTGTTTTTTGGAACCCTCACCCATCTAATTTGCAAAACAGATCAATGAAAAAATTAATTCTTCAAGGAATCATTATCGTAGGGATCCTCTACGCTGGTTGGTACGCCCTCAGCCGCACCAACTGGGTAAAATTGTTCGGATTAGAGGAAATCCAAGCCAGCACCGAAACCAAACTCGGAGAAATGCTCTGGGAAATGACCGCCGAAACCAGCAGGGTAGTGGAAAATGAATACCTATCGTTCGCCCTTGACAGCATGATCAGCAAAATTTGCTCGGCAAATGGCTTTGACCGCAACTCCATTAAAGTCCATGTGGTGGATAAAGCCGAAATAAATGCCTTTGCCATGCCCGATGGGCATCTAGTAGTCCATACCGGACTTATCCAATCGGTCAACAACCCAGAAGAATTAGCCGGAGTGCTTGCCCATGAAATGGCACATATCCAACAAAAACACGTCCTCAAAAAACTCATCAAAGAACTGGGAATTGCCTACCTGACTTCCGGCACGCTGGAAGGATTAGGCTCCGAAACCGTTCGGGAAGCCGCTAAGGTACTTTCCTCAACGGCCTTCGACCGCGGCATGGAAAAGGAGGCAGACCTGCATGCCGTCGACTACCTGAAAGCTGCGGGAATCAACCCACGCCCCCTCGCCGACTTTATGGAAGTGCTCAGTGAACAAGAAGGAGACGCCGCAAAATACCTTTCTTGGGTAAGCACCCACGCTGCCTCAAAAGAAAGGGCAGCTTATATCCTGGAGTACATCGGAAGCGATGAATCCTCCAACTACTCGCCTGTACTTAGCGAGAACACCTGGAAGCAAGTCCTGGAATCGCTTTAACACCTCCAAACTCAACCGACCCCACTGATTAATCCGCCTGCGTTGCGAATAACACCCAACACAGGCGGCCGATCCATTACAACTCGCGCTTTTTAGACGCACGAACCGCATAATCAACTGCTCTGGCGGTCAAAGCCATGTAGGTCAACGAGGGATTCTGTGTTCCTGTTGATGCCATACAAGCGCCATCCGTAACAAAAACATTCGGTACGCTGTGCAATTGATTGTTTCCGTTTAATATACTCGTCTTCGGATCCCTTCCCATCCGCGCAGTCCCCATCTCATGAATCCCGCGCCCCGGAGGCTCATGAGAGTCGTATACCTTAGCGTCTTTGAAACCTGCTTTGTCCATCATTTCCTGCATAGCCACAAAGCCATCCTTCAGATGCGCCTCCTCATTATCGCTCCACTTGCAATCAAAAGTAATCGTGGGCATACCCCATGGATCTAATTTGGACCGATCTACCCGAAGCCGGTTGTCAAAACGGGGCAAGGTTTCCCCTTGCATGTGAAAGCCCAATCCCCAATCGCCCGGACGGGTCATGGCCTGCTTGAAGTCAGCACCAAAACCTGCTTGCCAAGCACCTCCCTGCCAAGCTGCACCGCGTTCACATCCACCCCCAATCGCATAACCCCGCACGAAATCTTTCTGCTGGTCATTTAATAAGTTGCGAAACCTAGGAATATAAAAAGAGGTAGGCCGCCGACCTTTATGATAATGGTCTTGGAATCCACTGTGCGTAGCATAAGCCCGCCCGCGGTAACAGTGGTCCATCAAATAGTGCCCTAACACCCCACTGTCATTTCCCAATCCGTTCGGAAACCGAGAAGAAACAGAATTGAGCAAAATAGTTGTTGTATTAATCGTACTGGCATTTACAAAAATTATTTTTGCGTAATACTCCACCATCTCCTTTGTTACGGCGTCGATCACCCTGACTCCCGTAGCGCGCCCTTTCTGATCGTCATAAATAATGGAGTGTACAATACTATCCGTGCGCAAGGTCATCTTTTTAGTGGCCGCCGCTGCCGGCAACGTAGCTGCCTGACTGGCAAAAGCGGCGCTAAATGGACAACCCCGGTGGCAAAGATGGCGGTACTGACAAGGACCACGTCCATTGTGCTGCTGGGTTAAATTAGCCGAACGCCCCTGCACCAAATGCCTTCCTGGGAAATAATCCCGAATGGTCTTTTGCAAATGCTTTTCCGCAACAGTCAACTCAATAGGAGGCAAAAACTCACCGTCTGGAATCTGAGGTAGACCATCTTTATTGCCCGAAATTCCAACAAAACGCTCCACGTAACTGTACCAAGGCGCAATATCCTTGTAACGAATTGGCCAGTCAGTTCCATAACCATCCTTACTGTTTGCCTCAAAATCGAAATCCGACCAACGATAGGTCTGGCGAGCCCACATCAAACTTTTCCCACCTACATGATACCCGCGGATCCACTCAAACGGCTTCTCTTGCTGATAAGGGTGGTCTGTATCTTTCACAAATAAATGCCGAGTCCCATCATTAAAAGCATAACAAATGGTCTGAATCGGGTAATCTTTTCTATCCGATTCGGTATGCATGTTTCGGTTCTCCAATTCCCAAGGGGCCTTCATAGCCGTCGTGTAATCAGTGATATGATCGAGCTTCCGACCACGCTCTAATACCAATGTTTTGAGCCCCTTCTCACAAAGTTCTTTTGCGGCCCAACCGCCTGAAATGCCGGAACCCACCACAATGGCATCGTATGTCCGTTTTTTCTTGGAATCCATATTGAGTTGCATCTTGTTTGTCGTTATTTAAATGGCTGCTACCAACGCTTTCCCAAAAAATCCATTTGGAACCTAGGGAAAGGAGGAGTACAATCATAGTTAGAAAATAGGTGTCCAGGCTTTCGTATTCTCATCCACTTTCATGTCCGCAACCCATCCACCCGGAACTGGATCATAATTCAATGCCTGGGTGGCCCCCACTTCAGAGGTGAAATATCCATGCAATACCAACATCTTCAATCCTGTGAAAAAGGGAGGAATATCCTGCTCCGTCGCGGGGCGTTTCTGGTCCTGTAACCAAGTTAAAAAAGTAACCCGCTCTGATTCATTGCAATCCAGAAATGATTTGCCTGTTTGCTGCTTGCAATTCGCCTCCGCCACATCTAATTCTTCCCAAAACCGTTTTTTTCGATCTGCCTGAAGGCAGTTTTCGACGGCATGAATAATAAACTTACCCACCTCCGCCGCTTTCGCACCAGGGGTGTCCGTCGTGGGTAGGATGGTTTCGGAAAGCTCATCCAACAACGCCAGCCGATCAGCATTAGAAAAAAACATCGATTCCA
Source organism: Saprospirales bacterium (assembly GCA_947459365.1). Taxonomy (GTDB): domain Bacteria; phylum Bacteroidota; class Bacteroidia; order Chitinophagales; family Saprospiraceae; genus M3007. The sequence goes on along the minus strand of CANHDG010000075.1, from coordinate 2,256 downwards.
CAGGAGGTGCAAGCGCTGCAGCAAGCGCAGAAGGCGCAATGGCCGCTCCACCCAATAAAAGGGCAATGCGCTGGAAGGATTCACGTCTGGTCATAAATTATATACGTTTTTATATTTTTTGTCAATTTTTTAAGAATCGTTCACCCCCTCGTCATTTGCAGCTAGCTCCAATTCTTACTGAACACTAGGGGAAACACCCGGCGTAATTTTACGGGTTAACTGTCCTTTCCCATCCAACAACCGCACTTCAAGGGTAGTAGGTGCCACCAATAAACTGTGGGACGCTTGTCCCATAAAACCGTTTCCTCTAAAAAAACTACACCGCTGAACCCGACCATTCCCCTGAGTAACCAGAGCGTACGTCTCTGAGGCATTCAAAGAAATGACTGTACTTTTTGAGCTAACCGAAAAACTCCGCAAGGCATCGCTGTTCTGACTTGCCAAGATCAACGTCCGCTGATCAGCACGCTGAAGCCGAGTCAATGCCCGAGCATCCCCAGGCACATAAAAGCCGCTCTCCCTGCGATCCATCGGAACAAATTGCCCATTGCCCTGATTCCGCAATACCAAGCCGTAAAATCCATCCGCACGCCCTTGTAATAATTCCATCCCGTAATCATTCCCCACCATCAACAAATCCAACAGGCCATCCTCATCCAAATCATAGGGCAACATCCCATAAATTGGAGCTAATTGAGCCGATGTTGGAAGCGCCCGAAGCTGAAACTTTCCTCCTCCCAGATTTTCCACATAAGCACTCGATAGGTAGTTTGCTTCCATAATTTGCGCCCCCTCCAGGTCCTTTTTAGGAAATACATCCTGCAAAGTCGCCTCACCAAAAGCCCCGTACGTATTAAAGCGCTTACGAAGCACCACCAATTGCTTCATGACATCATCCCGGGTATGGTAAATGTACTCGCGTTTTTTACCGAGTGAATCCCGCCAATAACAAGTAATAAAGGGATCAAAAGACCCATTTCCATCAAAATCCTTCGCGTAAATGCGCAATGGCTCCTTATCCGAACACTGAAAATACGTGTTGCGCCCAAAATTACCCGCCACATAGTCCAAATCTCCATCGTTGTCAAAATCAGCGGAGGTTAAGCTGGTCCACCAACCTCTCTGATCCGTCAGCCCACTAGAAGCAGTAATATTGACCAATTTTCCTCCCCGATTCTCAAACATAGAAAGCGGCTTCCACTCCGCCGCTACCAGCAAATCCGGCTGAAAATCATTGTTGAAGTCGGTCCAAATAGCATCGCTGATCAATCCAAAAAAAGCAAGCTCAGGACAAATCTGCTCCGTTACGTCCGTAAACCGGGGGGTGCCTCCAACTGGCGTATCATTCCGCAAAATAAAACTGCGGTCCGCCTGCGGATACTTCATCGGTAATACCCGACCACCTACAAATAAATCAAGATCACCATCCATATCAAAATCAGCTGCCCGTACCGCTTGATTACAGGCAGCCTCCTTCGGTAACGCATCTTTGACATGGGTAAAATTTCCTTTCCCGTCGTTCAACAACAAAATATCCTGATAATACTCCCAGTTGCTCTGCTGCTGAGGACTTCCACGAGCTATAAATAAGTCCAAATCCCCGTCCTGATCAACATCCAACAACAAGGAACCAAGGTCCTCCTCCATTTTTCTGGACTCGAACTTGACCTCTACCGACTGCCGATCAAATCGCCCTTCCGGAGTCTGGGTATACAGCCATGCATCGTTTTGCGCACTCGCCCCAATAAATAAATCATCCAATCCGTCATTGTTGACATCACCTACCGTCAAACCCGGTCCATATTGAGAATACTTGTGCGGTAGGGTCCATTGGTTATTAAAATCAATGAAATCATTATCGTCCGATATATAATCCAACCCAGTCTCCGTCGCTGGCAAAGAAGCCAGGTATCTTGCTGACTCCTGAGCACCACGCATTTCTGCCTGCGTTTTCGGGAGCTCAGAATAACGAAGCGTAGTTACCTGGTCAATGGCTAACGAATGAACCACCGACTTCTCCCCTCTTCCCCATTCAATCACCAGAGAGTCCACGTTCAAAACGCTGCCCAAACCAAAGTGTAAAATAGGTTCTGAGCACGACAAATAACCTCTTGCCGAAACCACCGCTGCCTTTTGGGTAATTCCTTGGGCATATATCGTAGCCGTTGCCCCAAATGCATCCGGATTTTCCGGAGCGCCCTTCAGTTGGACCCGCACAAAATGAGGCTTCTCTTCCCGATTATTGAGGTTGTTTTT
>CANHDG010000074.1 GCA_947459365.1 Saprospirales bacterium | reverse complement strand
GGGTAGGTATGTTGGGGGCGGTATTTTCATTTGGGTCGAAATTAGGTTCGTTGTTACTTCCTGTATTTTTGTAAAAATTAATATTTCCGTTGCGCTCTCCCATGAGGATATCCACTTTGCCATCCTCATCCAGGTCATAGATAAAAGGAGTAGAAATAAGTCCCACATCCATGGTTTCCCAAAGCAAATCAAAACTTTGTACCAGGTTCATTGGATTGCCTGGACCCGCCTGGTTGTAAAAGCAGTACAGCGCGCCCAGGTTACTGCCCACCAAAAGGTCCAAGTCCCCGTCGTTATCTAGGTCGCCGAAAGCGGGAGCAAAATCGTAGTCATTCGGCGCATAGGAAGCCATTCCCAGCCAATTGTTAGAGGCCAAGGAGAATTGAGGTGCACTGAAGGTCCCTGTGTTTAAATAGAGGTACAAACTTGCATTGGTAAATTGCCCCGGCATATTCGGGGTTTCTGGAGTATAATACCCGTAGTTGCCGATGACCAGGTCTTGAAGTCCATCCCCGTTCACGTCTGCAAAGGCAGGGTGGGTAGCCGTCCCGACATCGATCATCCCGGAAGTAAATAATTTTTTGGTTTGTAATTCAAACGTAGCCGTTCCGTTTTCCGGGGTTACTTTATACCACCAAACATTATTGCGGTCTTCGTGAAGGGTGGGAGAGTTGGGTGAAACCAGGAGGTCTTTGCTACCATCTAGGTCAATATCCAAGAAATAGGCAGCAGGGAAGCTCAATAAATCCACTTTCACATCTTCTTTTGGGAAAATAGAATCCTGTTCAGTCATCCATGCGGCGGTGGCGGTGCCTCCATTGGTCAAATAATTCAAGCAATCAAAGGAAATATTGCCAATCAACAAGTCTTTGTCTCCGTCATTGTCTGGATCAAAAGGTAGAACCGTGGCACCCGGGTGGGCCCCGTTGCGCTCTTCCAACTCGCCTGGAGCAAATTCAACAGCACATTCATTCGGATTATCGCTTAGTAAAGAGACACATTCCGAAAGCCCATTTTCTTGCATTTTACCCCAGCAACGGTCTTCCAGCACAAAATGTAAGCTATCCAATCCGTATCCTTCTTCTACGGAGGTATTCTTGAGGTACGATAAATACACGGAATTGCCGGAAGAGAACGCGATGATATCCAAATCGCCGTCGTTGTCCACATCCTCAACGCCCGGGTAATCAGAGCTGGAGATCGGAAAGTTGTTGTATAAACCTGGAATTTGATCTGGGTAATAAATGTACAGCGGGTTGCAACTAGTACAGTTCGGATAATGAAAATACACCGGTTTGAAACGAAGTACATTGTCCTGGTAATACCCTTTGAAGACCCTCATTTCAAAAAAACCAGGTTCCGTTGGGGCGCAGAATAGGTCTGGAGCTCCATCTTGGTCAAAGTCTCGCAATAAAACATAATCCTTCAAATCTGGGAAGGTGCGGGCGTATTCAGGAGCATAATAATAAGCAGCCGTCCCGCCTGTCAGGTTATTCAAAAAGGTAAGTACAAAATCACCTGAACGATCAAATGCGACCAAGTCTGGAGCTCCATCGTTGTTGAGGTCTGCAGCGCTAAACTGCGGTGAATTCAATCCTCCTGCGAAGGGATATTTTAATTGGGTATTGTTTTGAAAAACAGGAACGGTGATGGGGGGGAAAGCAGGGGCCTGCGCTCGTAAGGAAAGGGGGGTCATCCATCCCAAGGCCCAAAATAATAATATGGTGTAATTTTTCATATCAAATTTTAAAGTCCGACAAAGTTAAGTGCATGCTTCTAAAACTAGGTGCGGTTGAATATGGTTTGCCAGCGTTGGCACAAAAAAACAGCTCCTAAGCGACCGAACGCCAAGGAGCTGTGGAACGTGTAAATGCAACAGTCAAAAAGAATGTGTTTACAAGGGAAGCCCTTTCTGATCGGCATACTCACTGATGTAGTCATCAATGAGTTCGAGCAGAAGATCTTTCAAATAGGCATTTTCCATGCGGGCAATTGCCTTCAATTTTTCTAGTTTTTCCCGGTCTACCGCCACCGTGAGCCGTCGGATACCTCGTTGCTCTTCCTTTTCTAGGTCTTGAATATCAATTGTTTGTCGGATAAGCGCATCCAAGCCGGTGGGCATACCAGAGAGGCCCGCCTGTCTGGATTTGCTTTTAGGGTTGGGCGCGGTGGATCTATCTGGACTTGCGCTGGCATCGTCCGACAGGTCGGTATTCATGACCGCCTCCAAGTCAGAGGTAAAGCTTTTCAAGTTTCTGCCGCTTCGGGTGGTTTCTGTTTTCAGGGTCACCTCCGAGACAGCGGGGTTTTCCGCCAGTTCGGCAAATAATTCATCGAGTCCGGATGAAAATTTTTTCTTACTCATGGAACGGCGAGGTTTTATGATTTAGGTTCGATGCGACCGAGGATTTCATGGCAAAGATCGAGGTAATCGGTTGCGCCAATGGATTTAGGTTGGTAATCAAATATATCTTTTCGTTGAGCGGGGGCCTCTGCGAGAGCAATATTATCCCGGACAAACGTCTTAAATACCTTCTCCCCGAAGTGTTTAACGATGGTTTCAATTACTTCCCGGTTCAACACCTTGCGGCTGTCGTACATGGTGGGGATTACTCCTCCGATTTCGAGTTGGGTATTCAAGCGGGCTTTTACTTTGTCAATCACTTGCTTGATTTTCGCCAATCCCTGAACGGCCAAGAATTCCGTTTGCAGCGGAATTAACACATATTTGCTGCTCGTTAGTGCGTTTAGGGTGAGCAGGCCAAGGGAAGGAGGGCAGTCGATGATCACAAATTCATAATCGTCCGTCACTTGATTGATCAGTTCCCGCAGAATGTATTCCCGACCTGCTTCGTTAATCAGCTCCATTTCTGCCCCAGAGAGGTCGAGGGAGGAGATTACCACATCCATATTGGGCTTGACATTTACGGGGGATAATTCGCCTTCCCCGCGGAGGGCTTCGTAAATGGTTTGTTTTTGACGAGGTACTCCAAGGGAGATGGTCAGGTTGGCTTGCGGATCGAGGTCAATAAGCAGCACTTTTCGGCCGAGTTCGGCCAGTCCTGCTCCAATATTCACGGCGCTGGTGGTTTTTCCTACACCGCCTTTGTGGTTTAAAAGTGAAATTACAACTGCCATTTTGTCGGTTTAGTGTCGTAAATTATCCGATCAGTTCGAACGATTTTAAATATTTCTTTTGATTTTCAATTAGTTAGACTGTTATTTGACGAGTCTGAATGCAAAAGTAGGTATTTTTACCGAGGTAGAATAGTATTTGCAAAAATGCGCTGTCGGAAGGGTGTTGAGAATCGGTTTATTTTTTTTAACTAAGATTTACAGAATTCATATATAAATTGAATTATTATTGCATACTTTTGCAGACTTTTTGTTGAAAATCGCAGTACCCATCGATTTCGATTGGAAAGATTATTTACTCAATTTAAGCGAACGATTTTGAATTTTTTCAAGTTTTTTAAGCAAGAGTTGGCCATTGATTTAGGAACGGCCAATACATTGATCATGATGAATGGTCAGGTAGTAGTGGATGAGCCTTCTATCGTGGCTATTGATCGTAAGACGGGCCAAACGATTGCGGTGGGGGCTCGGGCGATGCAGATGCACGAGAAAACCCACGAGAATATAAAAACAGTCCGCCCACTTAAAGATGGTGTGATTGCGGATTTTCAGGCAGCAGAAGCCATGATCGAAGGGATGATTGGGATGGTTGGAAAGCGCAGTAGTTTGTTCAACCACCTAAAAATGGTGATTTGTATTCCAAGTGGTATCACAGAAGTAGAGAAAAGGGCGGTATTTGATTCTGCGGACCACGTGGATTCCAAGGAGACCTACCTAATTCATGAGCCGATGGCGGCTGCTTTGGGTATTGGATTGAATGTAGAGGAACCAATCGGTAATATGATTATTGATATCGGTGGTGGTACTACGGAGATTGCTGTTATTGCGCTGTCTGGTATCGTGTGTGATCAATCTATCCGTATTGCTGGAGATGAACTCACCAATGATATCATGGCATACATGAAGCGAGAGCACAATATGCTAATTGGTGAGCGCACAGCCGAACAAGTGAAGATCCATGTGGGCTCAGCGATGCACGAGCTTGAAAATCCACCTGAAGATTACGCAGTCAATGGCCGTGACTTGATGACGGGCATTCCGAAGCAAATTAAGATTAGCTATCAGGAAGTAGCGTACGCCATTGATAAGAGTGTTTCCAAAATTGAGGACGCTGTTTTAAGAGCACTAGAAGAAACTCCTCCTGAACTTTCTTCCGATATCTATAAAACCGGTCTTTACCTGACTGGTGGTGGTGCTTTATTGCGTGGATTGGATAAGCGTTTGGAGTCAAAAACGAAATTGTCTGTGCACTTGGCAGAGGATCCCCTTCGAGCGGTAGTGCGAGGAACAGGTTTGGTGTTGGCTAATCCAGGCCGCTACTCTTTCCTAATGGATAGAAAAAGTGTGTAAAGCGAACGATGCAGGGATTACTGAAGTTACTTCTTCAAAACGGGGGCATTATCAGTTTCATACTGATGGAAGCCCTTTGTTTTTTTATAATTATTCATTTTAATACTAAACAAGCGGCAGTTTGGGATAATACTTTTGGGATTTTGGCTGGTAATGCCCTTGAACAGCGTAGAAAGATGACTCGCTTTACCCACCTGCCAGAGGTGGTAGACAGCCTTATGGCCGAAAACGCTGCCCTTAAATCGGAATTGATAAGTCGGCAAATGGTCCGAGTACACTTGCTCGATACCGCCTACCAAGTGCGGTACGACTCAGTGAAGGGGACCATCAGAACTGCTCAATACACCGTAATCCCTTGCGACGTGATCGGAAATTCGGTGCACCTGGAAAACAACTGGGTAATGCTTAACAAGGGAAAAGCAGATGGAGTTGAACCGCACTCTGGGGTGATCTCTAAGTCAGGCATCGTGGGGGTGGTTCGGCATGTCGGAAATGACTTTTCCCTCGCTATGTCCGTTTTGCATCAGCAGGTGCGCGTATCGGCCATCCTAAGAGGACACTTGGGATCACTGCTCTGGACTGGTGGCGATCCGACGGTTATGCAATTGAATGACATCCCGAAGGACATTGAACCACAGTTAGGGGATACTATTTTGACGAGTGGCTATTCCTTAATGTTTCCCAAGAACCAGCTTATTGGAACCGTGGTGGGTATTGATCTGCCTAAAGGGAGCAATTTCTACGCGATTAAAGTTAAGTTGAGTCAGTCTCCTGGTGCTTCTGACCAGGTATATGTGGTCAGAAGTCTGTTAAAATCCTCGGTGGATAGCCTACAACAAAAGATAAGCCATGAGTAATCTACTTACCGCCAATCTTTGGCGTTTTTTGGGGATTTTGGCAGCCCAGGTGCTGATTTTTAAACAGGCCTCCGAGGCGATTGGGCCCTATTTTAATATCTTTTTATACCCATTGCTGCTTTTATTGCTGCCGATGGTAATTCCTACGGCCCTTGCCGTTCTTATCGGTTTTGCGCTGGGCATTGTGGTGGATTTCTTTTATGCTACACCGGGAGTTCATGCTGGAGCCTCTGTTTTTTCTGCTTTTTGTCGTCCTCTTCTTTTAGCGGCCTTCGAACCTAAGGGTGGGTACTCCGGGAAAGATCCAATTACCTCCCCTCACCACCTGGGCTGGCAAAATTTCCTTCTAATTGCAGGGGTATTTTTCTTCCTCCACTTGTTTTGGTATTTTGCAATGACCGAATTTACCCTCGTTTATTTTGGAAGTATTCTATTACGCACTGTCGCCTCTTTGTTGATTTCTGTACTGTTGCTTGTAATCTATATGGGTTTATTCCGTACTAAAACCTGATTGTCCCATGGTAGAATCCTTCAAACGTCAACGCAATATTCAGCTGGTCATCCTCTTGGCCACGGTTGGACTGGTGATTCGCGCAGCAAACTTACAAATCTTCGATTCTTCTTACCGTAGGGCTGCAGATGCTACCGCCATCCACCGAATGACCAATTACCCCTCTCGTGGATTGGTTTTTGATCGGAACAACAAGCTGATCGTAAACAACAATGCGATGTACGATTTGATGGTTACCTACAGTCAGATCGATCCGGCAATGGATACCACGCGGTTTTGTAAATTGTTAGGGATTTCCAAGGATGAATTTAAAGCTTCTCTTCGAAAAAATTGGAGCAGTGGTCGTTTCTCTAAAAATGTTCCTTTTGTTTTCCTGAAAAAAATTCCGGTAGAAACGTATGCTTTACTGCAGGAAAGTCTATACGAGTTTCCTGGTTTCTTCGTGCAGGTCCGCAATATTCGCAGCTATCCCTATCAGGTGGGGGCGCATTTACTCGGATATATTAATGAGGTAGATAACCGTGATATAGCCCGAGATAAATCGTATGCCTCTGGTGACTACATCGGGGCTGCCGGAATTGAATCGGAATATGAAACGTATTTGAGAGGAAATAAAGGGGTTAATTTTCTTCTAAAAGACAACCTTGGCCGAATTGTTGGGCCCTACAATCTGGGTAAAAGCGATACCCTTCCCGGCTCTGGCAGTGATTTAATCTCTTCCATTGACATTGAACTTCAGGCGTACGGGGAGCAGTTGATGCAATATAAAACGGGAAGTATCGTAGCGATTGAACCGAAAACGGGAGAAATTCTAGCTATGGTCAGCGCCCCTTCCTACGACCCTAACTTATTGATGATGACCCAAACTCGGGGCGCCATCTTTAGTCAACTTCTCAATGATCCGTTGAAGCCTTTCTTTGACCGCACTGTCATGGCAAAATACCCTCCTGGTTCTATTTTTAAAACGGTTGTTTCCTTGATTGGAATGCAAGAGGGAACCCTGAATCCAGGACGGGGATATAGCTGCAACGGGGGGTACTTCTATGCGGGTCGTCTGTACAAATGCCACGGACACGGCGGTGTGGGCAATCTGGTGGATGGTCTTGCCTATTCTTGCAATACGTACTACTTCAGCGAGTTTAGAAACCTTGTAGATAAATTTGGTTTTTCTGAGGCTGGAAAAGGCTTGGATTTGTTTGATTCCTATGCTAGTAAGATGGGATTGGGCCAAAAATTAGGTGTAGACTACCCGAACGAAAGTCCAGGTAACCTTCCCTCGTCTGCATATTACGATCGCATCTATCCGAAAAAGCGGGGCGGCTGGCGCTCTCCCACCATTATGTCCATGGGGATTGGCCAGGGTGAATTACAAATGACTACGGTCCAAATGGCCAATTTGGCCGCTATCATCGCCAACCGTGGGAAATGGTATGTTCCTCACCTCGCTAAATCGTTCAAAGATGGTACGCCCATTCCTCAGCGGTTCCGTGAACTGCATGATTCCGGGATTGATGCCCGGCATTACGATGTGGTCATTGAAGGAATGGCCCAATGCGTTAATCGTGGTACCGCCCGAATTGCGCAACTACCTGATATTCAGGTCTGTGGCAAAACTGGTACCAGCCAGAATCCACATGGGGAAGACCATAGTGTCTTTTTCGCCTTTGCTCCCAAGGATGATCCCAAAATTGCGATCGCTGTCTATGTCGAAAATGCAGGATGGGGAGCCTCTTACGCCGCTCCAATCGCAAGTCTTATGATGGAGCGCTACCTACGTGGCTATATTCCACCAGATCGGATAGCGCTTCAGGAAAAAATGAAATCTTCTAATTTAATCAATAAGACGCTGGCAGCTGCGCCTGTTCGCAGAGCAGCAAATACAACGCGCGACTCGCTGCCCTCCTCCAATGTTCCGTTGGATGAAAACCCAGGAACGGTTCCCTCTTCTCCAGCAGTGGATACTCGTCGGGGTGGCAGAAAATAAATAAAATAGTTCTTAACAAAAAAGGCCTTGGTTGCGGTGCGCAGCCAAGGCCTTTTTTGTTGTAGCGTTTGGAAAACTTAGGCAAACCTGGATTGCCAGCTAGCTTGAAATGAAACCAACCACTGTTGTCCCATTTCTCCTACCGTTTTCACCAAGGTATTGACCATCAGACTGTCCTGTTGAATAGTGCCTGCTTTTACCAGCGCGGGAAGTTCCTGAAGGGTATTAAATCGAACGTTGCCCTGCTCGTCTATCCAAGCAAAACGCATTCGGTCAAACAAGTCTATTTTCAGACTTGCTCCAAGTTGCTCTAAAAAGCGAACAGATTTGTCAATTGAACACCCGCTGGCACCTGCTTGAGATTCATCAACAAGTAATAGAATCGCTTGCTGGTTCCAGATTTCAGCGGTAGCCTTCAGGGCTGCATTATGGGCGGTCCAATTATCGGTAAACTGCTTAAGTTCTTCTTCAGCCCAGGTGCACTCTTGTGCCGTGAGGGGGCGCTCTGCCAAGTAAATCCAGAGCCTGCTGGTTGGACTGTATTGGCTGGAAGTAACGAATGCGGGAAGAGTAGTGCTTTGCATGGTTTTAGGAGAGTCGGAAAGAGGAAACACCTAATAAGCCTCGGTCGCAATAAATGGCGACCACGTAGTTACCAGCCTTTAGTTTTTCCTCCAGTTTATAGCTAAAATTCAGGCGTTGGCTAAGTCCGAGGTTGACGGCTTTTGTTTGTACCGCGATGATTTCAACTTGGCCAGCAGGCGCATTGATTGTCTTTTTGGTGGGATTGGAAGCTGCGATGGGTTTGCCTTTTTCATCAGTGACCACGAGGTAGATCGACTGTTGGCCGCGGAAGTCGGCGGGCACTTCAATCAGGTCGAAGCTCACTTGGAGGTCGCGGGCTTTACGGGCCCTTCCGGTGGTTTTGTCCTTGCGCATTAATTCCAGTTTAAAGGAGGTCGCTTTAAACTGTGCGGACTGCGTTTTTCGAATTTGGTCTTCGAGCTGTTTAGCGAGTGTACTTACCTGCCCACTAAGTTGCTCATTATCACCTTTTAGTTGGTTGTTTTCATCCTTTAGTTCCTGGTTTTCTCCCTTTAATTTGGCATTATCTGCCTCCAACACACTTATAATTGTTTGTAGTTCGGTGACGGTTTTGCGCAATTCCTCCAGTTGTTTTTTGAGTTCATTGATTTCCTTGGTAGATTTGGAGGTGATTTTTTTAACAGCGGATTCGCGTTGTTGAACCAATTCTGCGGAGGTGGCGATTTGGCTGGTCAGGCTTTCATTTTCGATCCGAAGATCGGAGTAGGCGGTGGAGAGACTATCCAGCGACCGGATCAGGTCGGCTTTTTCTTTTTCCAGTTCGATTAACTCCAGTTCCTGTTTTTGTTTTTCGGCCAATAGACTTTTGCTGTGTTGCCACAGGTAAAACCCGATTCCTCCAGAGAGCAGGAGTAGGAGGGCGATGATTATTCCATAAAGTCCGGATTTGTTGTTCTGATTGTTCATGTTGTGTAAGTTAAAGATTTTATATGGATTAACCGGCGGACTTGGATTAAACTAGAGATTATAGAAGGGTGTATTATTCTGACTTAGATGTTTTTCGCTGCTTTTTTTGGTCATTGTTGCTTTCATAGAGTCGGTATTGCTCATATTTGACTCGGTCTCTAGTGGCCCAGATATCTTTTCCAATATCGCAAAGGACTACTAATTCGGAGTACACTTTATTTCCTTGCTCCATTCGCCGTTCCACAGCGATGTCTCGGTCATGTACTCGGTCTTGTTGGATATTTAAAGCAGTTTCAAAGGTACTGCAAGCCTCTGAAACGCGTTGCAACAATTGTTCATTAATTCCAACATCTGCTAAAAAGTCGATTTGGGCTCGGGCGACCCTGACCACCCTTCGTCCACAAAACAGCAATTGAGGGTCGGACATGTCACCCAGTTTAGAGGTGCCGAACTTCCGGTAGCGCCCGGTTTTGTCGTGGTATTTCATAGCGACCCGGGTCATAACGCTTCTAATGGCGGTCCGAAGGGCGTCGGCTGCGGTGTTCTTTTTTTCGGTAGCGATCATTTGGTCGCCTACCATTTCATCGTCATCTGGGAGTTGTTGAAAGGCATCGCACATTATTTTGAGTTTTTGAGCTCGTTCCATGCTGTAACCGTACTGTTGGAAGGCGGCTTGATCGCGGTAAGCAAGTCGGAGGGCTTCCTGGCACCATTGATAGAGCTCCGCATCTTGTGCGTTGTAGTTGCGGTTGACGTGTTGTTTTTTCATGCGAATCGTCCATTTGTTCCATCCCTTTCTGGGGGGGTGATCCTTTGGTTGGGTGGGGATGGTTAAAATGCTGGCACAAAGCTACGCTTTTTTTATTAAGAAAAATTTTACTTTTTTAAAAAAATCTTAGCAGAAAAATAGTCATTTTAGAAAAAGAGCTGTTCTATGTTTACCTTTCGCTTACATTTGCTCTACATAAAAATTAAAAAACACATCTCTATGAAAAATTGGACATTGCGGTCGGCAGCTGGAATTAGTTTAGTTGCCCTTTTGGCTACGGTTGGCTGTGACAAGGAGAGCACAACCACAGTGGATTGCAACAAATACAACTCCACCTACAATTCGAATATGAAGGCTATCATTGACAGTAAATGTGGCACTTGCCACACGGCAGGTGGTTCTGCGCAGTTTTCCGGTATTTACGATAGCTACTCGGATATGAAAAACGGTTTGGACGTAATGTGGCTTGAAATCAAAGAAGGAAGGATGCCTCAACCCGGTTCTACTCCTTTGACCGATGCAGAGAAGGAGGCCTTTGAATGTTGGGAAAAGGCAGGTTTTCCTGAAAATTAACTCCTAATTTTAAAGAAATTTTGCAGCCCAGCTGCATCAATGACGCCGGTAAGTTGCATTTGGTCATCTACTACTGCAACGATACCGGTGTTTTTTTGGCTTATCAGGTAGTGAACGTATTTTAAAGATTCCCGTTCGTGCACAATATCGACCGGTACCCGTAAGTGGTTCCGAATTTCACTTGAGGTATCTTTTCTTTTTGCCGCCTTTAGGATTTCCTCTTCCTTTAGTACCCCCAAAAGTTGGTCTTCCAAGTCAAAAACTAAAAAATTTCGCTCCAAGCCTCTCGCCATCTGCTCAATGGCAGTATGCATCCAGTCATTGCCCCGAAGTCGGGTAAACTGCATTCGCTGTACGTCCGATGCTTTAAAATCTCCCATTAAATGTTCCAATTGAACCATGGAATTCTCACTGCGGGCTGTAGTGAATACAAAGAAACCGATCAACGTCAGGGTAAATGCAGAATAGTACAATCCCAATACAACAAAGACTACCGCAATCACTTGTCCAATAATCGAAGCGGCTCTAGTAGCTTTGGAACGACCTAATTGCATGGCCAACAGGGCGCGCAGGATGCGCCCCCCATCCATGGGGAAGGCTGGAATCAGGTTGAAAAGCACCATCATCAAGTTGACCGCCATCAGTCGGGGCAGCGTCAGTTTAGCTTCCGAAAATTGAATATCCGTATCCTGAAGCAGCATGACCAAGTCGGTGTCATTGGCGTCGAGCGACAACCAGTTCTCTACAAAAGCCTTGAAAAAGAACCATTCAATGTCTCCACTGTAGACCACCAGCCGAGCTATGATCGCTAACAGAATGGCAATAACAACGTTAACCATTGGGCCTGCAATGGCGACCCATAACTCTTGTTTGGGCTGCTCTGGCATTCGCTCCAATCGAGCAATTCCACCAATAGGAGTCAAAATAATATCCTGCGTATGAACCCCATATTTTCTAGCCATCAGCGCATGACCAAATTCGTGGAAGAGGACACTGGCAAACAAGGCTACAAACAGAATCAACTGCCAGACCACCACTTCCATACTAAGTTCTCCCTCACCGATAAGCATATAAAGTAAGAAAAGCACCAGTAGACTAAAACTCCAGTGGAGGTAAACCGGTATTTTAAACCAGGAAAACAGTTTGAGTGATCCGCGCATATTCGATTAATTTATCTTGTTGGTGGGTTTCTGGAGCGTCGCTACAATGATGTATTGATAGTCTAAAGATTGGTTATCTGTCTTTTTCACTTTGAATCCGGCTTGTTCTAGTTCAGCTTTCACTTGCGCGGTACTCACTTTTAGTTCGGTTGGAGGTCCTACTGGGAGGTTATTTTTTTTGAAATCAATAATCAAGAGCTCGCCCTCATTTTTCATACCAGTTGCTAGGGTTTTGAGGTATTGTATCCTGTTTTCTAAAAAACAATAGGTATTTACAAGCATAACAACATCTGCCTCAGAAGGTTTTAGGAGTGGATCTTCCGGTTTTCCCAACCTGGTTTCAAATCGGTCCTGAACGTTTTCGGGGAGGCGAACCTTAATGCTGTCCATAAAGTTGATGAACCGCTGATCGATGTCAATGGCGATGACCCGTTCTGCTCTGGGCACGAGTCGAAAGGCGAAATACCCGGTCCCTGCACCGATATCGGCCACTGTTTTTCCGCTCAAGTCCCCAAGTTGAGCAATGACTAGATCGGGTTTCTGCCAAATGACGCGTTGAGTACTTTCGTAATCGGAGACCAGCAGGTCGAAGTCGTTCTCGGTTTGATAGGTTTCGGTGTCGGAGCTTGGGTTATTGGGGTGCAGGAGGGTGAGGGAGCTGTTTTCGGGCGGTTCTTGAGAAGGGCCACAGGCGACTAGCAGCCAAGAACTCAGCATAAAAAACGGTGACAACAGTTTCATAGTTGGACGATAATGCTTAAAAAGGACCCCTGCTCGTCTTCTTTCCTTTTTGTGGGTAGAATGGAACGGCGATTTTGAACAAAAAAGAGAAAAAGATTTGGTAAAAAGGCTCTAAAACGAGCATTTTCCCGGTTTGTGGCTTGGATTCGAGCGCAAAGTTAATGAAGAGGGGCCATATCCTATCAGAATGCCCTACATTTACAGCCGCAAATCATGTTAACAAAAATTCATTGGAAAGAGCCTGGCTTTTGGGCCAGTTTCGCCGCTGTGCTATTGGTGGTGAGTATGCCATTTTCTCCTTTTCTACTTTCTGTTGGAATGTGGTGTCTGGTGGCTGTTGCGCTTTGGTCCACCTACTTGCAGCAGCCATCGGGGATAGTTTCCTTACTGCGATTTAGCTGGGAGCGTTTTGTCCAAAACAAGGTGTTATTGGCCCTCTCTTTTTTGTTTTGGGTTCCTCTTGTAAGCATGGGCTGGTCGGACGATCTCGCTTCCTGGCTTACTCGGGTTCGTATCCGATTGCCCTTTTTGATATTGCCTTGGGCTTTTGCCAATCTGCCCGCCCTCCGTTTGCGACAGCTCGCTGCGCCGATTTACGGTTCATTACTCGTCATGGTGGTGCTTTCTGCAGGGGTTTTGGTGAATTTTGGTCTGGAGCCTGATTTAATCTTAAATGGATTGAAGGAAGGGCAGCCAGTTCCGGTCCCAAGACACCATATTCGATTTAGTTTGATTATGGTGGTCACCATTTTATCTACTGGTTGGTTAAGCCTTCAACACGATTATTGGAGTTCGAGGGCGGAGCGAAGGTGGGTGGTGCTGGGTATTTTATTTCTGGTAGTTACCTTGCATATTTTGACGGTGAGAAGTGCTTTGGTGGCATTTTATGCAGGTCTGTTTTTTACCCTAATTCGTTATTGGTGGAAAACCCGCAACTGGAAGTTGGGCCTTTTGGCCCTTTCTGTGCTCCT
>CANHDG010000073.1 GCA_947459365.1 Saprospirales bacterium | reverse complement strand
TGACCTGATCGGAAATTTGGGCCGGGTTCCCGTCCGGGTACAGGGGAAGTCCAACGACGAATGCCTCTACGGTTTCGGAGGTGCAATATTGGCTCAGGAAGGTAAGCAGGTCGGGAGTAGCTACGGTGGTGAGAGGGGAGGCAATAATTTTAAGTGGGTCAGTTACAGCGATTCCGGTACGTTTTAAGCCGAAATCGATGGCCAAAATTCTGGACATGCGGGTGATGGTTGGTTGGCTTAAAGAAGGAGCCGAATTAAGAGAGGTCAGCTTCGTTTACCAAATTGCAGGTTTGCGAAGAAGTTTAGGAAGAGTGGGGCATTGCGTTCACCGACTAGGATAGGGGCATTTTTGGGGAATGCATCTAGCATGACTCCAATTTGAAGTGCTCGAACCCGTTGGTCGAAGGCTCCCCAGTCGAGTTGGAATGCCAAGGAGGCATTTGCCCCGGGGAGTAAGCCTATTTCACTCAGGCCCTTCGTAAAAGGAGCGGCGCCGAGTATACGACTGTTGGAGAGGAACACGTCTGCGTTATTTTCGGTATATTTTTCAAATCGAATTGAATAGTTAAGTGGATTGTCTGGATTGAATCGGGTGAGCGCTAAGTAGTAAGGTTTTAGCAAGCCCAGAGTTGGACCAAGGCTATAGCTCATGCCAACGGCTACTCCTTTTACTTTTGCTTTTTCGGAAAAGTACTTTTTTTTGCCCCAGCCAGCGCGTAGGGCAAATAGGCTGTTTTGTTTTCCATAAACGAAAGAGCGGTAGCGGGTTTGGGGAGGGGCACTTTGACGCACTTCTTTAGGATGGTGGATTTCGCCCAGGCTCAGGTGGTAAAACGTAGTTAAATCGTAGGTGCGTAGTTTGCCTTTTTCAACACCTAGGATCAAGCCTCGGTTAGTGGTTATTTTAAGGTTGTATGCGGTTTCCCTTTTGTAGACGATACCCATCAACGGCTTGGTCGCGGATTGCGCAAGCATGGTTAAGGAGCTAAACAGCATCCAGCAGAGTAAAAAAGGGATTCGAACCATGATTAGGTAGTTTGATAAACCGCTTCAAAAATAGGGGATTGAAATGAAAGTCCCTTTGATTGTGCGAAAAAAAACAGTTAGGAGTCTATAATAAAATAAAATTCGACCAATTATCGGGAAAGAACCCTGAATGTAGGAGTTAGGAAATAGGAAGCAGTGCGGGCTATTGTGCAGCCGGAAGTGGGTGTGGAAGTGACAAAAGGCACAATGGAGCAGCACTTGATTTGCTGGTTGGGGATGCTACATGTTATCTTTGAGTGCTTGGCTTATTTCTGGCTAAGTACTCATTTTAAAAGTAGCGACATTTATGAAAGAATTTTGGGATGAGCGTTATAAAAGCGCTGAGTATGTTTATGGGGAGGCACCTAATGTGTTTTTTGAGCAACAGTTGAGCTTGTTTCCCCCTGGAAAATTGCTCATGCCAGCGGAAGGCGAGGGGCGGAATGCGGTACATGCTGCTCGGCAAGGTTGGGGGGTAGATGCGTTTGACCAGAGTGTAGAAGGGCAAAAAAAGGCAATGTTGTTAGCTGAAAAATACGGGGTACACTTGATTTATAGGGTGGGAGATTTTGAAGAGATGGACTACCCTCAGGAGAAGTATGATGCGATTGGATTGATTTTTGTGCATTTTCCGTCAATTAAGCGTCCATTTTTTCATAAAATGATCGATTCAGCGTTAAGGCCTGGGGGTGTAATCATTTTGGAAGCATTTAACAAGAATCATTTGGAGTACGTGCGTAAAAATCCTAGAGTTGGAGGGCCTCGGGATTTGGACTTACTGTATTCTTTGGAGGAGATTAAGCGGGATTTTTCTGGTTATGAGGTGCTGGAGTTATTGGAGGAGGAAATTACACTTAAAGAAGGTGCTTTTCACGATGGGCTTGGGTCGGTTATTCGCTTTGTTGGGAGGAAGCGAGTTGATTCTTAACACCTTCGTTTTTGGGGGGAGACAGAGAGTAGATGTTGGTTGGGTAGGATTGAACGGGAAGAAAAGGATAAAATAGTAGAGTTTTTCAGCGGATGTAGACTGTTTGCTTATAATTCTCGCTATTTTTGCGGCTTTTATTGGTCGCTCTTAGCAAAACGCATTGATGCGATGGCTGAGGGACTATTTTCACCTATGTACGACGAGCAACCGACGTTTTATGGAATATCAACCGCGCAGTATTGAAAGAAAGTGGCTTAAATGGTGGCAAGAGACGGGCACTTACCGAGTGTCTAGCCAGGGTAAGAAGCCTAAGTATTACATTTTGGATATGTTTCCCTATCCATCAGGGGCGGGTCTGCACGTAGGGCACCCGTTGGGATATATTGCTTCTGATATTGTAGCTAGGTTCAAGCGGTTACAAGGGTTTAATGTATTACACCCGATGGGGTACGATTCCTTTGGGTTGCCTGCGGAGCAGTATGCCATTCAGACGGGTGTTCATCCAGCGGAAAGTACGGAGCGGAACATTAATCGGTATCGGGAGCAGTTAGAGAATCTGGCCCTATCGTTTGATTGGAGCCGGGAGGTGCGGACCAGTGATCCTGGGTATTACAAATGGACCCAATGGATTTTCATGCAATTGTTTTCGCACTATTACGATTTGGAGGCTCAAAAGGCCCTTCCGATCGCAAAATTAGTGCAGCATTTTGAGCATTATGGCAGCTCAGAAATACGGGCGGTCTGCAATGAGGACACCCCATCCTTTTCAGCTTCAGAGTGGAAAGCGATGACGGAGGAGGAGCAACAGACGCTTTTAATGTGTTATCGGCTTACTTATCCGGAGGAGTCATACGTTAATTGGTGTCCTGGGCTGGGTTCTGTTTTATCGAATGATGAGATCAAAGATGGAGTCAGTGAGCGGGGTGGATTTCCTGTGGAGCGCAAATTGATGAAGCAATGGACCATGCGTATTACTGCATATGCGGATCGATTATTAGATGGCCTGGATCATTTGGATTGGCCCGATTCCATAAAGGAGCAGCAACGCAATTGGATTGGGCGTTCTCATGGCACCTCGGTTCGATTTGGGGTAGAAGGCCATCCGGAGGATTATATTGAGGTGTTTACGACCCGTGTTGATACGATTTTCGGGGTTACGTTTATGGTTTTAGCGCCTGAACACGAGTTGGTATCCAAGATTACGACGAATTCGCAACGGGATGAGGTAGCATCCTATATTAAGTGGGCAGGTAGTCGGACGGACGTTGAACGAATGGCGGAAGGGAAAAAGGTGAGTGGGGCCTTTACGGGGGCGCATGCGATTAATCCATTTAATGGAGCGTTGGTTCCTATTTATATTGCGGATTATGTCTTAGCGGGTTATGGGACAGGCGCGGTGATGGCGGTTCCATGTGGAGACGAGCGCGACTGGAATTTTGCGCAGCATTTTAAGTTGCCCATTATTCCGATTTTAGATACGCAGCGCGATTTGGACAAGTCGGCTGATGCTACCAAGGAGGGTAGGTACATCAATTCTGGAATGATTGATGGGATGGTTTATGAGGCGGCGGTTCCTACCTTAGTGGGCTGGTTAGAGGAGCGCGGATTGGGTGCGGGAAAAGTACAGTATAAATTACGGAACGCCATTTTTAGTCGGCAGCGATATTGGGGAGAGCCTGTTCCAGTTTATTGGAAGAATGGTTTACCTTATTTGATTGAGGAGTGTGATTTGCCGTTGGAGCTGCCTGCGGTAGATCAATATTTACCGACGGAGACTGGAGAGCCTCCATTGGGTAGGGCACAGGGTTGGCGTTACACGGCTCCGGATGGTCAGCAATACGATTATGAGTTGAATACCATGCCGGGTTGGGCTGGTTCTTCCTGGTATTTTTATCGGTATATGGATCCGAGTAATTCGTCGGAGTTTTGTGGGAAGGAGGCCTTGGATTATTGGAAGCAGGTTGATTTTTATATTGGTGGGGCGGAGCATGCGGTAGGGCACCTGCTGTATAGTCGTTTTTGGAACCATTTCTTGTATGATTTGGGCAAGGTTCCGGAGCAGGAATTTGCGAAAAAGTTAGTGAATCAGGGGATGATTCAAGGTCGATCTAATTTTATTTTCCGGGCGAAGGAACGCTTCTTTGAGGAGTATGTATGGTTGAAGGTATTAAAGCCATTTTTTGAGGAAGAGCAGCCTATTAATATGGAGAAGTTGGGGCATGAAGAGGGGATGCATTATGATTTTGCATTTGCTTCCAATGATTTGGTGATAGAGGTGACCTCTCGCCGGCAGGAGGAAAAGATAGAGCGTGTATTAAAATCTGCTGCTGCAGACGGGAAGCGGTTGTTGGTGTTGACGAACGAGGAATTGGCGGATTACATCAATGATCCGTCTGCCACTGCAGGAAAAATTAGGCGGGCCCTGTTGGGTAGGGAGCCATACTATATGACAGAGGAGGAGCCTAAGTCGAATGCGTTATATGTTTCCTGTCATTTGACAAGCAAATATACTCCTGATGCTTTTTCACGACTGCATGTGGATGTGAATATTGTAGAGAATGACGTGCTTGATTTGTCGAAGGCTGCTGGCCTACCGATGTTTGAGCGAGCGAGTTTCAAGTTGGATGCAGATGGCAAGTTTCACTGTACGAGTGAGGTAGAAAAGATGTCGAAGTCCAAGTTTAATGTGGTAAACCCGGACGATGTAATTGAGCGGTATGGGGCGGATTGTTATCGGATGTACGAGATGTTTATTGGGCCGATTGAGGTGGCGAAGCCTTGGAATACGAATGGTATTTCTGGGGTTGCTGGTTTTTTGCGTAAATTTTGGGATTTATTTTTCAATGAGCAAGGATGGCGAGTGGTAGACGAGGTGCCGGACAAGGAGGAGTTGCGCCATTTGCATTATGCGATTAAGAAAGTGACGGAGGACATTGAGCGGTTTTCTTTAAATACGTGCATTAGTCATTTTATGATCATGACGAATGAGTTGCGGGCGTTGAAATGCCATAAACGGGCGATATTGGAGCCAGCGGTTGTTTTGATCGCTCCTTTTGCCCCGCATTTGGCGGAGGAACTATGGCGACATTTTGGCCATACGGAAACTGTTTGCGATGCGGTTTGGCCCATTTGTCAGGAGGAGTACTTGCAGCGGGAGGTAGTGGTATTGCCGGTGCAGATTAATGGCAAGCATAGGGGGAATATTGAGGTGGCGGTTGGGTTAGAAGGTGCCGAGTTAGAGAAGCTGGTTATGGAGCAGGAGTTTGTTCAGCGCAACCTTGGAGGGGCTTCTGTGAAGAAGTTTATTTTTGTTCAGAACCGCATTATCAACATTGTCATTTAATTAAAGCGGAGCATGTACCAAATTAGAATAGTGCCTTTTGGCGAATTCAACAAGTATGTACTCGAGGATACGGCCTTGGGCAGTGGTTTTTCGATTGTTCCGGAGGTTGGAGCCACGGTATTGGACATTTGGGTAGCAGGCTCCTCCATTTTAGATGGTTATGAAGGGCCTCAGGCGCTGAAGGCTGGGGATTGGGGGAAGAGTTTCGTGCTTTTTCCTTTTCCGAATCGTTTAAAGGATGGTCGATACGAGTGGGAGGGCCATTCTTATCAATTTCCGATCAATAATATGGATACGGGAAATGCGATTCATGGATTTGTGCGCAGTATGTCCTTTCGGGTGACGGATAGTACGGCTACGGCACATTCGGCTTCCCTTACGGTGGTATATTCGTATGATGGTCATTTATCGTATTATCCATTTCCGTTTGAATTGGAGCTCACCTTTGCAATGGAGGTGAATCGATTCTGGATGCAGGTTCAGATACAGAACCTGCATGTACATTCCATTCCGGTAGGATTTGGGTGGCACCCTTATTTTCGGCTGAGTGATCGGGTGGAGGACCTGGCATTAACGGTTCCTGCTTGTAAAAAAGTAGTTATTGACGACCGGATGATTCCAACTGGTGCTTTGGATACTTTTAAGGAGTTCGGGGGTGGGCAGAAGTTAGGTGACACCTTTTTGGACAATTGTTTTTTGGCGGAGGGAGATTATGAATTGATTCTGAGGGCGGAGAATCGGCAGTTGGCTGTTAAAGCGAGCATGCAGGATTTTCCTTATTTTCAGGTATTTACACCGCCGCATCGCAGCAGTGTTGCACTTGAGCCTATGTCGTGTACGGTTGATGCTTTTAACAATGGGGGCGGCTTGGTACGGTTGATGCCAGGGGCAACTTGGGGGGCCTCTATGGAATTGGTTGTGACGGATTGAGCTTACTTTTTCCCAATTTAAATAAAATAAAGGAGATGTTTCCAGAGGCTTTTATTCGACAAATGCGTCAGTCTATTGGTGATAGCTCCTGGAGTGCGCTGGAGGCTGCTTTAGGGCAGGCACCTCCTGTTAGTATTCGATTAAACAAACATCGGGTTCCGGATGATTTGTCCTTGTTACCCATGCAAGATGGTCGGGTGCCTTGGCATCCGGATGGGTATTACCTAGAGGAACGCCCTGTTTTTACACTAGATCCTTTATTTCACGCGGGGGCCTACTATGTTCAGGAGGCATCTTCGATGTTTATCTATGAGCTTCTGCGTCAGACGGGCCGGTTAGGGCGTAAGGGGCTTCGCGTGTTAGATTTGTGTGCAGCGCCTGGCGGTAAGACCACGTTATTGTATGATGCGATTGATGGGCGATTGACAGCGAACGAGGTGGTTCCTAATCGGGCGAGTATTCTTCGGGAGAATTTGGAGCGTTGGGGTGCCTTAAATGTTGCCGTGTTAAGTGGTCAAGTGGAGCAATTTGTATATTCATCTACGCAATACGATGTGATTTTGGTGGATGCTCCCTGCAGTGGGGAAGGCATGTTTCGGAAAGATCCAGCTTCAATAGGGGAGTGGTCGTTGGAACAGGTGCAGGTATGTGCTCGACGGCAGGAGGGTATTTTGGAGGGAATTGAATCGGTACTAGCACCAGGAGGGTTATTGATTTACAGTACCTGCACTTATAATAGGGCTGAGAACGACGCAAATTTTCTAGCGTTTTGTGGGAAGCATTCGTTTGCGCCCGTGGAATTGGATATTCCGGAGTCGTGGGGGATCGTTCGGACAGACAGTGGTTATCAGTTTTATCCACATTTAGTTCGAGGAGAAGGTTTTTTTGCGGCGGCATGTGAAAAGCCTGGGGATCCTGTTTCTGTTAGTGCTTCTGGAGGCAATTTTCGGCAGTTGGTACCGCTTCCCAAGCGACAGCGTAGTTTAGTGGACGAGTGGGTAGATCGTCCGGAGGAATTGGGTTATTGGCAGACTCCCAGTGGGGAGATTTTAGCGCTTCCACTCTACCAGGAGTTCTATTTAAAGTCGATCGATCCTTTTTTCGGAGCGAAATGGTTTGGGTGTTTAGTCGGTCAGATTAAGGGGAGTGATTTTATTCCATCGCATGCATTTGCCATGAGTAGGTATGTGGGCCAAGGGATTCCGAGGGTTGCCTTGGACCGAGAGCAGGCATTGGTTTATTTGAAGAAGGAGAATCCGGAAGTGGTACAGGCGCCGCGCGGATGGGTATTAGCCACCTATGGAGGATTGACTTTAGGGTGGATGAAAGTGATGCCCAATCGAATTAATAATTATTTGCCGAGTGAGCGTCGGATCCGGATGCGGGTAGATTAATAGGTATTAAAGGGAAGAATAGTGGGTACTGGAACTTTTTCGGATAGTAATCTAAAATGGGAAGGAGCAATAGGGTGAAGTGGGCAGGTGCTCAATGTGGATTTGGTTAAGAGCCTCGGGTAGATAGAGGTGTGTGATATTAAAGATTTGGTTGTTTGGTTGGCTGGTTTTAAGATCATTCAGAGATAGGTACTATTTTTATCGGGACCCTTTTTGGGAAAATTATCTTCTAATTAAAAGGTAGCGGGGGATATTAATTTTTTCCTTTAGGGGTTTTTGGCTGGTTGGGGCATCGTATTATCCCGTACGAAGTGCTTACATTTACGGCAAATACACAAAGTATGTACGATACGGCCCATATTCATAAGAACGATCCATCTACCATTCGCGCCTGGGCTTTTTTTGACTGGGCGAACAGCGCATATGCGTTGGTTATTACTGTTGCGATTTTTCCTGGTTATTTTGAAGCGATGACTCCAGATAGGATCTCGTTGGGCGGGTATCAAGTTTCGAACAGCACGGTTTATTCTTGGTGCATTTCTTTGGCGTATTTAATGATTGCGCTTCTTTCTCCCTTGTTGTCTGGGATTGCGGATTTTGGAGGGAAGCGGAAGCGGTTCATGCGCATATTCACGCTTTTAGGCTCGCTGGCTTGTATATCGTTGTTGTTTTTTACGTCTTCTTCTACGATGTGGGTGGGGGTGGTTGGATTTATTTTGGCGACCATTGGCTTTGCGGGAGGGATTGTTTTTTACAATTCATTTTTGCCGATTATTGCGACGGAAGATCAGTATGATAAAGTATCGGCTAAGGGGTTTAGTTATGGGTTTATTGGGAGTGTTATATTATTGGTTACGAATTTAGTGGTGATACAGAATTACCAGTGGTTTGGTTTTTCGGAGGGGATTAAGGCGGTTCCAGTCGCTTTTGTGATGGTGGGCTTGTGGTGGATTGGATTTTCGCAGATTCCATTTATTCGGTTACCGGCTGATCGGGTGGGAGAGATGCCTTTTGGGGTGATGCGGAAGGGATATGATGAATTGCGGAAAGTGTGGAAGGTTGTTCGGGCGCATCGGCCTACTCTTTTGTTTTTGGGTTCTTTTTTCTTTTTCAATGCCGGGGTTCAGGCGGTTTTGTTTTTGGCGGCTATTTTTGCGGAAAAAGAATTGGGTTTTGACACGGCTCAGCTGATTTATTTGATTTTAATTTTGCAGCTAGTGGCCATTGGGGGTGCTGAGTTATTTGCCCGGGTATCTGGTAAGATTGGGAATCGCAGGGCATTATTAATCATGATTGTTATTTGGACGTTGATTTGCGTTGTGGGGTATTTTGTGGAGACGGGTCTTGATTTCTACTTATTGGCGGTCGCGGTGGGTATTGTGATGGGTGGGACGCAGTCTCTTTCCAGGAGTACGTATGCGAAGTTTTTGCCGGATCATACGCCTGACACCGCTTCTTTTTTTAGTTTTTATGATGTTTCGGATAAATTATCGACCGTTGCAGGCACCTTTTTATTTGGGTTGGTGGAGCAACTGACAGGGAGCATGCGCTCGAGTGTGTTGGCATTGGCGGTAATGTTTTGTGTTGGTTTTGTATTTATGTGGGTATTACGGATTCGGAAAATTGCTTAACAAGTTTTCGTTGCAATAGAAGAAAGAGTAGAATAGAGAGGTTTGTTGGGCTGTTAGAGTGCATAAAAAAGGGCGTTTCCTTGGTGGGAGACGCCCTTTTTTTATTGTTTTGGGTAATTTAATACCCGCTTGCGCTGTCATCGCCTCGGATATCTGCGACGCCTTTTAGTTTTCCATTGGGCATTACCATGATGGCTTCTAAGCGACCGAAGGGCCCGCGAGGATTTATTTTATGGCCTTTTGCTTCTAGTTTTTCGATAATTTCTTGGGAGAGGGCACCTTCTTCGATAGAGATATGGTCCGGCATCCATTGGTGATGGAATCTTTTTTGGTGGATGGCATCTTTGAGGGGCATTTTGAAGGTGTAGACATTTACCAGGGTTTGGAAGACGGAGGTGGGGATGGTGGTGCCACCGGGTGTTCCGAGCACCATGCTCAGTTTATTGTCTTTATTGAGGACGAGGGTTGGTGTCATACTACTGAGCGGACGTTTCCCGGGTGCGATAGCGTTTGCTTTTCCGCCGATGGCGCCATACAGGTTTGGGGTGCCAGGTTTTGCGCTGAAGTCGTCCATTTGGTTGTTGAGGATAAAACCGGCTCCTGGGATAACGGTTCGGCTACCATAGCTATCATTGAGGGTGGTGGTAACGGAGACAGCGGTTCCATCCTTATCGACGATACAGTAGTGGGTGGTTTGTTCACTTTCTGGGATGGATCCGCCTTTGATTTCAGCGCTTGGGGTTGCTTTATCTGGGTTAAAATCGGCCATTCTAGCTTTAAGATAGCTGGTATCGGTAAGGGTTTTGACGGGGACTTTCCAAAAGTCGGAGTCTCCCATGTGTTGGGATCGATCTGCGAAGGCGCGTCTTTCGGCTTCTGCCATTAGGTGGACGGCTTCAGTGGATTGGAATCCGTAGGAGGCTAGGGGGAATTTGCTGGTCATGGTCAGGAGTTGTTGGAGGAGGATGCCGCCACTGCTGGGAGGGGGCATTGTGATAATTCGCTGTCCATTCCATTTAAAGTCGATTGGTTTTCTCCAGACACTTTTGTAGTCGTCGAGGTCTTTTTGGGTAATAAGGCCTTTGCGTTTTTCCATATCTTGGAGGATAAGGAGTGCGGTGGGGCCCTTGTAGAAGCCATCTCTACCGGCCCCTTCGATCCATCGCAGGGTACTGGCCAGTTCTTTTTGGATGAGCCAGTCTCCCTCTTTCCACTCTTCCATTTTTACGAATGCGGGAAGTATGGAGCAGTTAATGACGAAGTTCATACGTTCGGAATTCAGGTTATTGGCTTCTTGTGCTGTGATTTGGAACCCTTTTTCGGCCAATTGGGTAGCGGGTTTTATGAGTTCATACCACTTAAGCTTTCCGTATTTTTTATGGGCTTCCCACATTCCATCTACGGTTCCTGGGACGCCAGCTGCCAGGGCACCGAACCTGATTTTTTTATTTTGTACCCGTCCTAGGGAGTCTTGGTACATGGTTTCGGTCGCGCCGGCTGGCGCTTTTTCTCGGTAGTCAAGGGCGTCCAACACACCGGTTTTACCGCGGTAGATTAGGAATCCGCCGCCTCCGATATTTCCTGCTTGAGGGTAGACGACGGCCAGTGCAAATTGGACGGCCACGGCGGCATCAATGGCATTGCCTCCTTTTTTTAGGATGTCAATCCCCACTTGTGTTGCGAGTGGGTGGGCGGTAACCACCATTGCGGAGTCGGCCTCCACTTCTTTGGAGGTGGAATAGGGGAATGGCGTGATTGGTTGCGCTTGAGCGAACAGGGAAAAGGTAAAGAAGGCGGCAAGGCCCAAAAGCTTTTTCAGTGACATTTGTAGAAGCATAGAGGATAATAATGGGCAAAATTACACTGTATTTTGTGCTTATTCTGATTTTGGTTAGAAACTTCGGTGTTATAAACGGCCTTTAGCGCACTATTGAGTGCGGGCAAGGGGTGTTTTTTCAAAAACAAGCCAAAGAATCAACCTAAAAGAGGAGCTTTGTACAGTATCTTTGTAATAAATATGACAGAAAGCACCACTTTTACTATAAAACTGCCGGTCTTTGAGGGACCGTTCGATTTGTTGTTGTTTTTCATCGAGCGCGATGAATTGGACATTTATAATATTCCGATTGCAAAGATTACGGATGACTTTTTGTCGTATTTGCATCAATTGGAGGCGATGAACATTGACATTGCCTCCGAGTTTATTGTGGTGGCGGCTACGTTAATGCGGATTAAAGCCAAAATGTTATTGCCTAGGAAGCAGGTAGATGAGGAGGGCAATGAAATTGATCCCCGTGCAGAATTGGTCGATCGGTTATTAGAGTATAAACGTTATAAGGACTTGTTGGAAGAGTTGCGCAAGATGGAGGAGAAGCGTTCTTTTATGAATCCAAGGGCCTATGCTGAGATAGAGTTGAAAGAGCTAAGTGAGAAAATACTTTCAGAGGTTCCGTTGGAGCAAGTCACGTTATTTAGGCTACTGAGGGTGTTTGAGCGGCTGATGGATCGGTTAGAGGAGAACAAGAAAGCGAAGCGGGTTCACACCGTTTACAACTTTAATTATACTATTCAGGAGCAGCGGACGCATTTGATGGGATTGGTGCAACAGGGAAAGTCTATTTCATTTGAAGAAGCATTTTTGGCTCTTGAAAACAGGATTCATGCGATTGTCACCTTTTTAGCTCTTTTGGAGTTGTTAAATGCGCAGGAGATTACGTTAATTCAAGGAGAGGGGTTTAATAATTTTTGGTTGGCCTTACCAGTGGAGGAGCCAGAAGGATAAGATTTGAATTCGATATAGGGCTGGTAGACAGATTTGGGGGCATTACTCGAGAAAGCCTGTTCTTGTGTTCCTAGAAACACTTAAATACTTCCGAAATAATTTGTAGAGTTTGTAGAACCTTTTCGCCTTGAAAGTCGTTTAATATTCAACAAAATAAGTACACACCATTTTACCTAAGCTAATTGACGGACTTCCGGTAATTTTCTAAAGGGGCTACGGCTCCCTTGGATATAAACCCTGCGTCTGTTTTGCGGTTGAACCCTTTAAGTATGAAAGTTGCTGTTTACAGAAGAGAGCATTTTAATGCGGCGCATCGATTGCACAATCCATCTTGGACGGACGAGGAGAATGTTCGGGTTTTTGGAAAGTGTAACAACGCTAATTACCACGGTCACAATTATGAGTTGGAGGTGAAAGTAGTTGGGGAGGTACATCCGGACACGGGGTATGTGGTTGATTTGAAATGGTTATCTGACTTGATACAGATGGAGATAACGGATCGTTTTGATCACAAGAATTTAAATCTAGACGTTCCTGAGTTCCGTACTTTATTGCCTTCAGCAGAGAACATTGCGGTGGTGGTGTATGATATTTTAAGAAAAAAGATTGATCCTTCATTAGAATTAAAAATCAGATTGTATGAAACTGCACGAAACTATGTTGAATACCCTGCCTGATTGGGAGGAGCGCATTACGCTTACGGACGAAGAGATTGGTGATGAGCATATCAGTACCAGTGTCGACACCCCTATGCGTGCGGATGCTTTTGCGATCAGTGATGAGGAAAAGAAGGCACGCATTGAGTTTCATTTTCGCCAGATTATGGAGACACTGGGGCTTGATTTGCGTGATGACTCCTTGAAAGGTACCCCCAAGCGAGTGGCCAAAATGTACGTGGAAGAAATCTTTTCAGGCCTTAATCCTGCCAATAAGCCCTCGGTAGCGCTTTTTGAGAACAAATATGAGTACAATGGGATGCTAATAGAAAAGGACATTGCGTTCTATTCGAATTGTGAGCATCATTTTGTGCCGATTATTGGGAAAGCACACGTGGCGTACATTTCCAGCGGACAAGTGATAGGTCTTTCTAAGTTGAATCGGATCGTCCAGTATTTTGCCAAGCGTCCTCAGGTGCAAGAGCGTTTGACGATGCAAATAGCGCGGGAGTTACAGAGGGTATTGGGCACGGAAGATATTGCTGTTTTGATTGATGCCAAGCATTTGTGTGTATCTTCTCGCGGTATCAAGGATGACTCTTCTTCTACGGTGACCTCTTACTTTGGTGGAGCCTTTACGAAGGATGGTGCGAAGCAGGAGTTTATGTCTTGTATTGGATTAGGAAAATAGACGGTCATTTATGGTTTTTCATTAAAAAAAGCCTTCCGGTGCAGGATATGCAGTGGAAGGCTTTTTACTTGGCCTCAGCCTGTTTTTAGCCTCTTAACTTGGCCAAGGCTTCTTGAACGACGGTTTTATCTTCCGGATAGGTTACTCCATACCATTGACTGTCGCTTGTGAGTACTTTCACTTTAGCAGCACCGTCCTGTATTTGCTGGTTAACG
>CANHDG010000072.1 GCA_947459365.1 Saprospirales bacterium | reverse complement strand
GTGGAATATTGCCTAAAAATAATTTGCTTTGCCTCATAAAAAATGTATAATTTATGAAACGCAAATTACGTATGGGAATGGTTGGCGGCGGCCAAGGTGCTTTTATTGGTGCTGTGCATCGGATGGCTGCTGCGCTTGATGGTGAGATAGAGTTGGTGTGTGGGGCTTTTAGTAGTGATCCAGAGCGGTCCAAGGCTTCTGCTGCTGAGCTAGGTATTTCATCAGATAGGGCTTATGGAACATTTGAGGAGATGATAAAGCGAGAGCGGCGTCTTCATCCTGATAAGCGTATGCAGTTTGTGAGTATTGTTACTCCAAATCACGTACATTTTGCGCCAGCGAAAATGGCATTAGAAAACGGGTTTCATGTTATTTGTGATAAGCCATTAGCGTTTAGTTTAAAGGAGGCATTGGCCTTAGAGAAAATAGTTGAAAAAACGGGACTTATTTTTGCTTTGACGCATAATTACACGGGCTATCCCATGGTAAAACAAGCCCGGCAGATGGTTCTGAACCGAGAATTTGGGGAAATTAGAAAAGTTGTTGTTGAGTATCCACAGGGGTGGTTGAGTAAGTTCATTGAAAAAGATGGACAAAAGCAGGCTGCTTGGAGGACGGATCCTACCCGATCAGGAATTGCAGGTGCGATGGGTGATATTGGTTCTCATGCAGAGAATTTGGCGGAGTATATCACGGGGTTAAAGATCACAGAGCTATGTGCAGACATTTCGATAGTGGTTCCTGGTCGATTGTTAGATGATGATGGGAATGTATTGTTGCGTTTTGAGAATGGAGCTCGTGGAGTATTGCATGCGAGCCAAATTGCTGCTGGAGAGGAAAACGATTTGAACATACGTGTGTATGGTGAGCTAGGTGGATTGCATTGGCGACAAATGGAGCCTAATACATTGATAGTAAAATGGTTAGACAAGCCGATGCAGCATTATAGGACAGGAGGGAGCAACCTGTATCCAGCCTCAGTTGCACACGCTCGTATACCAGCTGGGCATCCAGAGGGGTATTTAGAGGCTTTCGCGAATATTTATAGGAACTTTGCGCATTGTGTGCGTGCACGTATTGAGGGCTGGGAGCCCAATCCGCTTTACACTGATTTTCCGACGGTAAAAGATGGGGTTCGAGGGATGCGATTCATCGAGCGTGTTATTTACAGCGGAAAGAGTAAGCAAAAGTGGGTGTCCTTTTAACCTATTTTAGGGCTAGATATACCCCATTAGTCCACCCAAATCCATCTTGATTTGGGTATTCGCCACCACCGGCAGGGAGTGATAAGTCTTCTACATTATATTTCTCCATCATTTTGCCGGTGGCTGCGAAGACGTTTTCATTTAGGGTCATCCATCGGCGGCGAGCCTCTGCCGCTAGGTTGTTGAATCCGTAACCAATCAGGCCCTTATACGCAATCCATTGGAGAGGAGCCCATCCGTTTGGAGCGTCCCATTGTTGACCGCTGTTTTCGAGGGTGGTTACAAATCCTCCGGGCTTTAAAAACTGTTTTTCAAGAATGTAAGCGGTTTTTTCTGCTTGGCTTTTGGTTGCCACGTTAAAGAAGAGTGGGTAGGCTGCAGCGAGGCTTTTGGAAGAAGTATGCTCTTGTTTTTGAAGATGATAGTCAAAAAAGAATCCATATTGTTCGGACCAAAAGTATTTTTGGATCGCCATGCTTCTTTTTTCAGCTTTCTTCTGGTAAAATTCGGCGGTGACCTTGTTTTGGAGGTGTTGATACAAACGAAACAGGGTTTGTTCGAGGTAATAGAGTAAGCAATTGAGGTCTATTGGTACAATAGATGTAGTTTGTATACTTGAAAACAACAATGGGGTTTCGAACCACCGGCTACTGAAATCCCAGCCAGATTCTGCGGCGGCTCTTAGTTGTAGCCATAGTTCATTAGGCATACGATTACTTTGATTGGCCAAGTGGGTGTCTTCAAGCCAGGCTTCGGGGCGTGGTTGTGGGTTGTTGTCTTCATATCGGTTTAGATGTTCCCCGTCTGGCATTTGTACAGCACGATGCTTCATCCAGAAATTATATTCGGATTCTAAAGCGGGCAGATAGGTCTTCATCACGGCTGGATCATGGTTGCAGACCAGGTCAACCATCAAGGCAAAAAAGGGTGGTTGTGAGCGGCTGAGGTAATAGGTTCTATTTCCGTTAGGTATAAATCCAACTGTTTGAATCAGCCATTCAAAGTTTTTGACCATTGAGAGTGCCAACTGTTTTTTACCAGACACTAACAATCCCAGCATAGAGAAGTAGCTGTCCCAATAATAGATTTCTCTAAATCTTCCACCTGGAACTAAGTATGGGTAGGGGAGATGAAGGAGGGTAGATTCTTGTTGGCGATTATCGGGTGTCGGAAAACGAGTCAAGTGGTCCCAGAGCGCTGTGACATGTTGGTCGATAGCGGTTGATTGGAGCGTGTATTCGTTCTTGGCCTCAGGAGGGTAGGCAAAGTTTTTCTGTATGAAATTCAGCAAACTGAAGTTGGGGGAGTTTTTTTGGCTATTGTAGTCGGCTAGAATATCCGATGAGTTGCGTTTAGGGGTACAATCTGGGAAGAATTTGGAATCAGTAAAAATTCCACTTGCTTGGACATCCTGATAAAGAGGATGAAGTTTTTCTACGAAATAATACATGACGCAAAGGTAGGGCAATGGGTGTTATGAAGGAAGCAGGTAAAAAAAGAGCCATCCACGTGTTTGTATGGATGGCTCTTAAATGGTCACCTAAATATTAAATAGGTATTAGTTGTCGTCTTTGCTAAGCTGTTCTTTCAATTGAGCGAGGGCAGCCAAATCACCGAGTGTTTCTTTCTCGACCTTTTTCTGGACCTCTACAATTGCGGCTTGTGTTTCGCCTTGTTCTTTAGAGCGTTCCGCCTTTACAGAAGCTTCAGCTTTTGATTTCAAGTCCTCCAAGTAGCGAGAGTGAGAAACCAAGATACGGCGCTCATCTTTATTGAACTCAATCACTTTAACAGTAACGGTTTCTCCTGATTCTACATAGGAGTTATCGTCTTTGCGGAGGTGTTTGAGTGGGGCAAACGCTTCTAGACCCATTGGTAGTTGGAAGGTTGCACCTTTATCATCGCGTTTAACGACGGTAGCCTCATGGTATGAACCAATTGGGAACACGCTTTCGAAGGTATCCCATGGGTTATCTTGAATTTGCTTGTGTCCTAAGCTAATCTGACGTTTTTCCTTATCGATTTCAAGGACTACTACTTCCAGTTCATTTCCTGGTTTAGTGAATTCGCTTGGGTGGGCGTAGCGTTTAGTCCAGCTAAGGTCACTAATGTGTACCATTCCACCGATTCCGTCTTGGAGTTCAACGAAGATACCGTAGTTCGTGATATTTTTGACAGCCCCTTTAAAGCGGCTACCAGCTGGGAATCTCGCTTCGATATCGTTCCAAGGATCGTCTGTCAGTTGTTTGATTGACAGAGACATCTTGCGATCGTTGCGGTCTAGGCTTACTACGCGAGCTTCCACTTCTTGGCCGAGTTTGAAGAACTCTTTTGCATTAACGTTTTGGCTTCCCCAGCTAATTTCGCTAATGTGGATAAGTCCTTCTACTCCAGGTTGGATTTCAACGAATGCGCCATACTCTTCGATATTAACCACTTTTCCACGTACAATAGCGCCTTCTGTTACTTCTGCAGCGAGAACATCCCAAGGGTGAGGAGTCAGTTGTTTCAGGCCGAGGCTGATTCGCTTTTTGTTTTCGTCGAAATCAAGCACTACGACGTTAACACGCTGGTTGAGCGTAAGCGCTTCACTTGGGTGTTGGATACGGCCCCAGCTAATGTCGGTGATATAAAGTAAGCCGTCTACGCCACCAAGATCAAGGAATGCACCAAAGTCTGTGATGTTTTTAACAATTCCTTCCAGTACTTGACCTTTTTCGAGGCTGGCGAGGATGTGTTCGCGCTGTTCAGCCAGATCGCTTTCAATGAGTGCTTTATGGGAAACAACGGCGTTTTTGATGGTTTCGTTCACCTTAACGACCTTAAACTCCATTGTTTTGTTGAGGTACTGATCGTAGTCAACAACGGGTTTGATGTCGATCTGTGATCCTGGGAGGAACGTTTCCAAGCCATTACAATCTACGATCAAGCCACCCTTTGTTTTGCTGATAACTTGGCCTCGGATGATTGTACCGTTTTTATATGAATCAACAATACTTTCCCAAGCGCGAAGGATTTTCGCTTTTTTGCGAGACAGGCCGAGATTGCCAGTTTTACCTTCTGGGCTTTCGACATAAATTTCCACTTCGTCTCCAGCTTTAAGGTCTGGCATGTCGCGGAATTCATTCATTGGGATCAAGCCATCGCTTTTGTAGTTGATGTCCAGGACCACATCTCCTCCGCTAATTGCAGATACTTTACCGCGGATAACGGAGTTTTCTTCGATGTTGGATAAGGTGACATCGTAGGAAGCCAGCAACTTTGAGTGGTCGTCAGCGGAATAAATAAGCGCACCGCGCTTGTCCATATTCCAGTTAAAATCATCGTGAGGGCCTCCAACAGGCAGGGTTTCAACAGGGATGATTTCGTCCTCCTCCTCTTCTTCTACTGTGGCGGGTGCCTTTGTAGCTTTAGGAGCCGGAGTGGGTGTTTCCTCTACAGGAGTTGGCTCCTGTTCTGGGGTGATTTCTTTTTCGTCGTCTAACAACATAATTAAATAATGTGTTTCAGCGGTACTTTTGGGGGAAAGGTTTTTGGTGAAACCAAAAGGAAGACCACTTGCGTGGGACGGCCTTCTTATCCCTACTACTTTTAAAAAGCCCGCAAAGGTACTACTTTTTTAATAAACCGCCTTGTTTTTTTGTTAAAATATCTAATAGCCCACATTAATGAGGCTGAATATTGTTTGTTTTTGATAGGCTATTAGACGGGTTTGGCAGGGCTTCGGTCTTTTTGGTTGTATTTTGGTATTTTGAACTACCCCTTTACCAACGTCCCCACCGATTCTCCAGCGACGATTCTCCGAAGGTTTTCCGGATCATTTATATCGAAGACGATTATGGGCATATCATCTTCTTGACAAAGGGTAAATGCGGTCATATCCATGACTTGTAGCCCAAGGCTAATTACTTTTGTGAAGGTCAGGTGTACGAATTTGACAGCACTTGGATCTTTTTCTGGGTCTGCTGTGTAGATTCCGTCCACACGTGTTCCTTTTAAAATTACGTCTGCTCCTATTTCTCTAGCCCGGAGAGCGGCAGCGGAGTCCGTTGTGAAGTAAGGATTACCAGTACCCGCAGCGCAAATGACTACCCGTTTTTTTTCCAGGTGTCGAATAGCTCTGCGTCGAATATAAGGTTCTGCGACATTTTCCATTTTCAGGGCTGTCATCAGGCGAGTATATACGCCAGCACCCTCAAGGGCTCCTTGTAAAGCCAATCCGTTAATAACGGTAGCGAGCATACCCATATAGTCCCCAGTTACGCCTTCAATTCCGGTTCCTTCCGCTTGAATTCCCCTAAATATATTTCCTCCACCAATTACGACACAAACTTCAACCCCCATGTTGACTAGTTCTTTAATTTGCTGTGCATAGTGGTTAAGCATAGTGGAGGTTATGCCAAATTTTTGATCGCCCATTAGGCTTTCTCCCGATAATTTCAGGAGAATTCGTTGGTATTTTAAATCGCTCATGCGCTTAGTCAGGAAAGTTGAATGAAAATGTGCTGCAAAGTTGATAAAAACTAGTGTCTTTTTGCAACATCGAGGATAACTTTGCCACGAAATAAAGCTGGTATTATGTATTCGTTATTGAAACCAATTCTCTTTTTGTTGTCTCCGGAGCAAGCTCACCGACTATCTGTATGGCTTTTAGATATCGCGGTCAAGGTGATGCCGAATAGGTTACAAAGGTGGTATTGCTTAGAGGATGTAAAGCTGCAGCGCATTGTGATGGGAATTCGGTTTCCGAATCCAGTTGGTTTGGCGGCAGGGTTTGACAAGGATGGGAAGCATTTAGAGGGTTTATCTAGGTTGGGCTTTGGTTTCATTGAGGTTGGCACAGTGACACCGGCAGGTCAGGAAGGTAACCCTAGACCGCGGTTGTTTCGTTTGCCTAAGGACCGGGCGTTGATCAATCGAATGGGTTTTAATAATGAGGGATTAGAGGCATTGGTAGTCCGGTTGAAAGCATTTCGGGAGCGGGGTGCCCCGAGGGGTGTAATTGTTGGTGGCAACATTGGAAAAAACAAAATAACGCCTAATGAGCAGGCACATGAGGATTACATTCGTTGTTTTGATGCCTTATTTCCATGGGTGGATTATTTTGTTGTAAATGTAAGCTCGCCAAACACACCTAATCTGCGAGCGCTTCAGGACAAAGAGCCACTTATGCGTCTTCTTGATTTATTACAGAGCCGCAATCGAGTTCACGAGGCACCCAAGCCAATATTATTGAAAATTGCACCGGATTTGACTTCAGATCAACTAGATGATATTGCGGAAATTGTCAGGAATACGGGATTAGCTGGAATAGTAGCAACGAACACAACAATCAGCCGAGCAGGTCTAAGGACAGATCCGTTGGTCGTGGATACGATTGGTGCGGGGGGATTAAGTGGTATTCCTGTTAGGGTACGCAGTACTGAGGTGATTCGTTACATGCGACAAAAACTTGGTTCAAGTTTTGTGATAATTGGGGTTGGAGGAATTGACTCTCCAGAATCGGCTAGGGAAAAAGTAGACGCGGGAGCAGATTTGGTTCAGGTGTATTCTGGCTTGGTTTATGAGGGTCCGGGGCTGGTGAAGCTAATTTGTAAATGGGCAGCCTTTTAGACTCGTTGGACGAGCCATATTAGCAAGGCTGTAAACAAAGCCAATGCAACAGCAAAAACAGCTATAGAAAACGGCTTCCTACCTTTGCGTTCAAACATACCTATTGTTAGGTGTTTATACCATGGCTTTTCTTAGACGCTGTAAGAAAGGAGAGGCAAAGATAAATTTTTGCAAGTTGTCGTTATCGCTGCCAAGCACTTGCTCTTTGTGACCGCTCCACTCTAATTTACCATCGTGTAAGAAGCAGATGTTTTCCCCTATTTCCATCACCGAGCTCATATCATGCGTATTGATAATGGTGGTTATATTATCTTCGTGCGTAATCGTGCTAATTAACTCATCAATTACGATCGAAGTTTTAGGATCTAGGCCAGAATTTGGTTCGTCACAGAACAGATAGTGGGGTCGCAGCACAATTGCACGAGCAATCCCGACCCGTTTTTGCATGCCTCCGGATAGTTCTGACGGGTATTTGCTGTTGACACCACCAAGATTGACTCGTTCTAGGCAATAGTTTACCCGTTCTAGTTTTTCCTTAGGAGTCATATCTGTGAACATATCGAGCGGGAATCGGATATTTTCCTCTACACTTAAGGAGTCGAACAGGGCAGAGCCTTGGAAGAGCATTCCAATTTTCATACGGATAGCTCTCATACCTTTTTTATCTAGGCTGGTGAAATCAACATCATCATAAAAGATTTTGCCCGCGGTTGGAACTTGGAGGCCGACCAGTATTTTCAGGAGAACGGTTTTGCCTGCGCCGGAGCGGCCGATTATCAGGTTGGTTTTTCCGGCCTCGAAAGTAAAACTGATGTCTTTCAGGACCTCCTGTTGGCCAAAAGATTTGAATATGTGATTTGCCCTAATCATAATGTTGCAAATGTAGGATAAAATTCAGTTAAACGACACAATAGTTTGTTTAGATCAGGCTTATGGGCGAGGCCATAGGCTTTAGTTTTGTGCGAGCACGTGCAGGTCTGGCAGGTTTCTACCTAGGCCGTTGTAATCTAAGCCATATCCTATAACGAAGTCGTTTGCTATTTCGAATCCAACATAGTCAAGATGAATAGGGAACTGGATTGCGTTGGGTTTATATAGCAAGGAAACAGTGCAAATGGAGTGTGGTTTTTGTTGTTGGAGGGAGTCAATAAAAAAGTGTAGAGTTTTACCAGAGTCGACAATGTCTTCTAGGATGATTAGATCTCGGCCTTCAATGGATTGTTCTAACCCTAAGACGGTTTGAAGGATGCCGGAAGAGGAAGTGCCGCTGTACGATTGGATTTTTACGAAAGTTATTTCACAGGGACCTGAATACGATTTGATCAAATCTGCAGCAAATACGAAAGCTCCATTAAGGATGCTAATGAAAAGTGGGCATTTGGTTTTGTACTGATCGGAGAGTTGGGCTGCTATTTCTTGAACCCGACAGAGTATTTGGGTTGCGCTTAATAGTAGTTGGAAGTTTAGGTCATGTATCTGCATTTGACGGAAATTAGTCGATGAATGTACTGTGCGAAGGTACTCACCTTCTTGTTGGCGCAGGGGTGTTTTTTATGATAACCGTACTATTTTTTAAAAAAAAACATCCGAAAAGCACAGATAGTGCATATCTTTGTCGCGCTTTTTTTAAAAAGCAAATTAGTTCATTTATAAATTATTGATAATGAGACACTACGAAGTCACCTTCATCGCGGATCCAGTTCTGTCGGGCGATGAAGTAAAAGCGACAGCGCAGCACATCCAAGACGAATTAAAGCGCTTTGGCGCCAACATCGTTGCGGTTGATGAAATGGGCCTGCGTCAATTGGCCTATCCGATTAACAAGCGTTCATCGGGAGTTTACTATTGTATTGAGTTTGCTTGTGAGGCAGCAGACTTTATTGGTAAGTTTGAGTTGAATATGAAGCGCAATGAAAAACTGCTTCGTTTTTTGACTGTAAAGCTTGACAAGTATGGTGTAAAATACAATGACGACAAGCGGAATGGTCTAATTGGCAAGCGGGCTGCTGCTAAGAAGGCTGCTGAAGAAGCTGCGGCATTGGCATTGGAGGATTCACTTACGCCAGACGTAATTGATTTGGACGCATAATTTGCACGATCAATTGAATCTTTATTTTCACCTTTCCTTTTTCACCTTTTAAGCACACCTTATAAAATGGCTGCTTCAAGAGAAGACGTAAAATTTTTAAGCAATCCCCGCATTGGGTTGCGTCGCAAAAAATATTGCCGTTTCCGCAAATTTGGCATTAAGTATATTGATTACAAAGATCCAGACTTTTTACTTCAGTTCATCAACGAGCAAGGCAAGCTTCTTCCACGTCGGATCACGGGTAATAGCCTGAAGTATCAGCGTCGAGTTGCGACTGCTGTTAAGCGTGCTCGACACTTGGCTATTCTGCCATTCTTGGCGGATTTGATGAAGTAAATTGGGTTTTTTCAAATTTTTTAACTTTTAATGATTATTATACAGCATGAATATCATTCTGCTTGAACATATCGAAAAGGTAGGTGCAAAGCACGAAGTAGTCACTGTTAAAGATGGCTATGGACGCAACTATCTTATTCCACGAGGATTGGCAATTGTTGCCAACAAAGTGAATCTTGCCAAGTTGGAGGGCATGAAGAAACAAGCTGCCAAGAAAGAGGCCGCTATGGTTTCTGTTTACCAAGGTTATGTGGCACAGTTAGCCGGGAAAACGATTAAGATTTCTGCAAAAGCGGGAGACAGTGGTCGTTTATTTGGTTCTATTGGGGCGCAAGATTTAGCTGCTGCACTAAAGGCACATGGTGTTGAGGTGGAGAAGCGTATCATTGCCATGCCAGAGGAAGTGAAGGAGCTTGGTTCATACACCGCTACCGTTAAGTTTCACCCTGAGGTGATTGCAACTGTTCCTTTCGAGGTAGTTGCAGAGGCTTAATTAAGCCTTAAATTAGATAGTATTATATCCAAGTTTAAAACGCGCCATCCTGAATTTATTCTTGGATGGCGCGTGTTTTTTTACGTGGAACAGTCTATCCTATTTTTTTAAACCCAGTATACTTCCAGAGCGCTTTGGGAATTAGGATTCCGTCTGGAGTTTGGTTGTTTTCAAGTAAAGCTGCAACAATTCTAGCTAACGCGAGGGCTGATCCATTTAACGTGTGTGCTAGTTCGATTTTTCCATTCGCATCCTTGTAGCGTAGTTTTAAACGGTTACTCTGGAATGTTTCAAAGTTAGATACAGAGCTTACTTCCAGCCAGCGTTGTTGTGCTGCCGACCAAACCTCAAAATCAAATGTTTTTGCGGATGCGAAGCCCATGTCGCCACCACAAAGTAATAGGATCCTGAAAGGCAGATCCAATTTCTTCATCAATTTTGATACGTGCGAAACCATTTGCATTAGAGCCTTGTAGGAATTATCGGGGTGTTCAACCCGAACGATTTCCACTTTGTCAAATTGGTGTACGCGGTTAAGCCCCCTTACATGGGCTCCCCAAGCGCCCGCCTCTCTTCGGAAGCAAGGGGTATAGGCGGTCATTTTTAAGGGTAAGTCTTTTTCGGAGATGATTTCATTTCGGACAATATTGGTTACTGGGACTTCTGCTGTTGGAATAAGGTAAAGATTGTCCACGGTGCAGTGGTACATCTGTCCTTCTTTATCGGGAAGTTGTCCTGTTCCGCGTGCGCTGTCTTCATTAACTAAATGTGGCGGTAGAATTTCTTCATATCCAGCCTTGACTGCTTCATCCAGGAAAAACTGAATGAGGGCTCTTTGGAGTCGTGCGCCTTGGCCTCTGTAAACAGGAAAACCGGCCCCTGTTAATTTGACACCTAATTCAAAATCAAACAGGTTATACTTTTTTGCTAAGTCCCAATGGGGAACGGCATCTGAAGGTAGTGTTGGAAACGGTTTGTCCCAAGCCTTGAATACCTGGTTGTCTTCAGGCGTCGAGCCCTTTGGCACAGACTTGTGGGGACAGTTGGGGACGGTATAGAGGAGTTGCTCCAGCTCCTGTTTTATTGAGGAAAGCTTCTCGTCAAGCTGTTTTTCAGTTTCTTTTAAGCTGGCTACGATTTTTTTTTGTGTTTCTGCCTCTTCTTTTTTTCCTTGTGACATCAGTTGACCAATGGCTTTGGCAAGCTGATTCATTTCTGCACGTGCATCATCGACTTCTTTTTGGCTGGACTTCCGTTGGTCGTCGAGTGCGATAATTTGATTGATTACCTTGAGTTGAGCAGCTGACCAGTTTCGTTTGCGGAGCCCGTTAACGATTCTTGATTTTTCAGAGCGGATAACTTCTAGTTGGAGCATGTTATATAAAAATATTTTCAAAAAACGTCGCAAGGTATGGCAAATATAAAATAAGGTTTACCTTTGTGCGTTCAAATATCTTAAATCTCAGACAAATACTGATTTTCGATATCTTTTGCTTGCTTGTAAGCTTTGTAAGCGGGCATCACCGAGTCATCGTCGAGGCAAAATTACGGGAAGTCGATTCGCTAATTGGTCTTCGACTTTATTTCCTTGAAATTTCCTTTTAACAGAAGAGCCTCGTCCTAAGTTGGAATATTCTTAATAGGTTGGTTTTATTTCAAGTTAAGATATCTGGTTTCAGTTTGTTTCGTTATCTACTTCACCTTTACATTATTCTTCCGGAAATGCCTTTCGCCCCGGGTAGGCCAAAGTTTTTGGCTGTTATTTTGGGCGTGTGAATTATGGGTTTTTCAGTTCTTGGCATTGCGGCCATAGGATTTGAGCAGTTAGACCACCGTATCGTTTCCGAATAAGAAATCATCCAACATTTAGTTACTTTCCAGTATTCAGACGATGTACGACATTTTGCAGCTGAACGAAAAATTATTAGCAGAATTACGCGATATTGCTAACCGGCTCAATATAAAAGGGGCAAATCGCTTATCTAAACAAGATCTTATTTACCGCATTTTAGATGAGCAGGCGCTTGCGTCCAAGAGTGCTGGAGGAGAGCTTGTTCCCGAAGTGGATGAGCCCGCGCCGGGCAGGAAGATAGTGGTTCGCCAGACAGCAGCCTCAAAAGAGGCGGCTTCAGAGCTTCCAGGCGACAAGGGGGAGGAGAGTGGATCTGCGGATCAAGTGGTCAAAAAAGTTAAAAAGGTAAAACCTAAAGAGGCTGTGCCAGAACAGGTCGAGCAGAGGGAGGAGCAATCAGCCGAGGCACCAGTGGAGCCTAGTGCGCCTTTAAAAAATACTCCCGGACAACGTCCTGTGCAGGAGGTTCAAGGTACTTCGGGAGGATATCGTGATCGCCACGGCCGCCTTCAAGGCTCCACACCCGCCCAACAAGGGCAGCAGCGGCCAGCAAATCAGCCTCCACAGCAGCGGCCTGTCAATAATCCGCAGCAACAGAGGCCGAATGGTCCACAACAGCCTCCACAACAGCGACCTGCAAACAATCCGCAGCAACAAAGGAATAACCCTCCTCACAATCAACAGCGACAACAGCCATTGCCCCCGGGTGTTTACCGGGACAGATATGGTCGACTTCAAGGCCCTGGACATGGCCCACAACGGCAAGGCCATCAAGGAGGTCCGCAACAACGATCGCCAATGCCACCACAAGGTCGGGGTTATGATCAACGGCCGGGTAATCCAAATCTATATGATCAAGAGGCAGGAAAGTTTGATCGATACGAAGAAGATTACATTTCTAATGTTCCTATCGAGGATGATGAGTATGACATGCCCATCGTTCCGCCTCCACCAGGACCTGATGTTTTGCATCCTGAACGTCCCATAGAACCCCAGGAGGTAATGCCAGTGATTATAAAGGAGAAGTTTGATGTCGAGTTAGATGGCATCATTGAGGGTAATGGCACT
The DNA here is from genome assembly GCA_947459365.1 of Saprospirales bacterium. GTDB lineage: Bacteria > Bacteroidota > Bacteroidia > Chitinophagales > Saprospiraceae > M3007. The sequence goes on along the minus strand of CANHDG010000072.1, from coordinate 987 downwards.
TTGGAAATGATGTCAGATGGGTATGGTTTTTTACGTTCTCCCGACTATAATTATATATCCAGTCCGGATGACGTGTATGTTTCACCCTCTCAGGTAAAGCTCTGTGGATTAAAGACTGGAGATACCGTCTCAGGCCCGATGCGTCCACCTAAAGAAGGAGAAAAGTACTTTGCTTTACTGAAGGTAACTAAAATAAATGGGTTAGATCCTAAAGATGTTAGGGACCGCATTCCATTTGATTATTTGACGCCTTTGTTTCCGACCAAAAAATTTAATCTATTAACAAGTCCAACAGGTCGGGATTTTAGTAATCGGATTATTGAGTTGTTTACCCCCATTGGCAAGGGCCAGCGAGCATTGATTGTTGCTCAACCAAAGACGGGTAAAACGTTTTTACTTAAAGATCTTGCTAATGCGATTACGAAAAACCACCCCGAGTGCTATGTAATTATTTTGTTGATTGATGAGCGCCCAGAGGAGGTTACAGATATGAAGCGAAGTGTTCGAGCGGAGGTTGTTTCTTCCACGTTTGACGAAACGGCTGAAAACCACGTTCGTTTGGCTAACATTGTTTTGGAAAAAGCCAAGCGTATGGTTGAGAGTGGTCACGATGTGGTTATTTTGTTAGATTCAATAACGCGTATGGCCCGTGCTTATAACACGGTGGCTCCGGCATCCGGCAAAGTGTTGTCAGGAGGCGTTGAGGCGACGGCCCTTCAAAAGCCTAAAAAGTTTTTTGGTGCGGCTCGTGCAATTGAGAATGGAGGATCTTTGACAATTATTGCTACTGCGCTGACTGACACGGGATCAAAAATGGATCAGGTTATTTTTGAAGAGTTCAAAGGAACTGGTAACATGGAGCTTCAGCTGGATCGCAATTTAGCGAATACGCGTATTTACCCAAGCATTGATCTTACGAAGTCGAGCACACGGAGAGAAGACTTGCTGTTAGACAGGGATACATTGCAGCGTATGTTTATATTAAGG
>CANHDG010000071.1 GCA_947459365.1 Saprospirales bacterium | reverse complement strand
CCGCTGCACCTACCCCTCACACAGGCCATCTAAAAACACCCGGAAATAGCCCCAATCGGAGGGGCGTAGCCCTGCGATATCAATGGCCCCAAGCCCCGCACCAAACAGGCAAGGGGCGTAGCCCTGTTATCTAGAAAACCCAAGGCGTTGCAATAATCAATAGGGGCAAAGCCTTGTGTGTTTAACGACATTGTGTAATTGATTTCTTTAACTTAACGGCGGTAGGCCGGTGGAGGGATTGTAAAATTTTATTTTTAGGTAAAAAAACAAATTAGACAGGCGGTTATCTTTGATTTTAAAACATTTTATGTCATAAAATTAAAACGGTTTGCCTACCTTTGCAGCTAAAACCGGTATGTATGTTATTTTTGGAGAAAAACCGGGTTATAGACAGTAGAAATGGCCAAATCGCAAAAAGACTATACGCCGCCGCCCATTTCCTCCGGGAACGGAGAGGATAAAGTGATCAGTTTGTCGGACATGTACCAAAACTATTTTTTGGACTATGCCTCTTACGTGATCTTAGAACGCGCGGTTCCTGCCATCGGAGATGGATTAAAACCGGTTCAACGTCGCATCTTACATGCGATGTATGAGCAGCACGATGGGCGTTACCACAAGGTGGCCAACCTGATCGGACAAACCATGCAATACCACCCACACGGGGATGCTGCTATTGGTGATGCAATGGTGAACATGGGGCAGAAAGACCTATTAATTGATTGTCAGGGAAACTGGGGGGATTACAGAACGGGTGATTCTGCTGCCGCATCCCGTTATATTGAGGCTCGGCTAACCAAATTTGCCCTAGACATTGGCTTCAACCACGATACCACCGTCTGGCAGTTGAGCTATGATGGCCGAAAAAAGGAGCCGGTCAACCTGCCCATGAAATTTCCGTTGGTGCTGGCACACGGAGCAGAAGGCATCGCGGTGGGACTGAGCACCAAAATCCTGCCTCATAATTTTATTGAGCTCATCAAAGCCAGTATTGCGGTACTAAAGGGGAAAAAGTTTGAATTATATCCTGATTTTCCTACCGGGGGGCTGGTAGATGTTTCCAATTACAACGGTGGAATGCGTGGGGGGAAAGTTCGGGTGCGGGCTAAAATCAAGGAAATTGACAAAAAGACCCTTCAAATTACAGAAATACCGTACAGTGTATATGTTTCCGACCTGATTGAAAGCATCTTGAAAGCCAACGATAAGGGGCAGATCAAGGTGAAGAAGGTGATTGATAAAACGGCGGCGAATGTGGATATCGAGATCGAGTTACAGCAGGGGGTTTCTCCAGATGTAACGATTGATGCCTTGTATGCCTTCACCAATTGCGAGGTGAGTATTTCTCCCAATTGCTGTGTCATAACGGACAATCGCCCGTTGTTTACGGACGTATATGAATTACTTCGGATTTCCACTGACCATACCAAGGAGTTGTTACGGAAGGAGCTGGAAATTCGTAGGCACGAACTAGAGGAGAAGCTGCACTTTTCTTCATTGGAAAAGATTTTTATCCAAAACCGTATTTATAGGGACATTGAAGAATGTGAAACCTGGGAGGCGGTGATTGACACCATTGATAAAGGCTTGCAGAAGTATGTTATCACTCCATCCAACCCAGGGTATTCCCAGGAAAAGGTAAAAATCAGGTTGCTACGAGAGGTAACAGAAGAAGACATTCTTCGATTGACTGAAATTCGGATCAAGCGCATTTCTAAATTCAATTCCTTTAAAGCAGACGAGGAAATTGCCAAGCTCAATGAAGAGCTGGTAACTGTAAAGCACCATTTGGAATTCCTGACGGAATATGCGATTGCCTACTTTGAAACCTTGCTTGAAAAGTATGGGAAAGGCAAGGAACGAAAAACAGAAATCGCTGTTTTTGATGAAATCCGGGCAACAGAAGTCGTCGCCAACAATGCTAAATTGTACGTCAACCGTACGGATGGATTTATTGGAACCAGTTTGAAAAAAGACGAGTTGGTGTGCGATTGCTCGGATATCGATGATATTATTGTGTTCCGGAGAGATGGGGTCATGAAAGTAGTTCGGATTGACGAAAAAGTGTTTGTTGGAAAAGATGTGCTGCATGTGGATGTGTGGCGCAAAAACGATGAGCGCACCACCTACAACTTGGTGTATGTGGATGGATCTACCGGCCGAACAATGGTGAAGCGTTTTAATGTAACAGCCATTACCCGCGATAAGGAATATCCGGTTGGGGGATCCGAGAAAGGGTCGAAAATCTTGTACCTGACGGCCAATCCGAACGGAGAAAGTGAAATAATCAACATCACCCTGAGTGCGGGATCAACGGCCAAGATCAAGGTGTTTGATTTTGATTTTGGGGAATTAGCCATTAAAGGAAGGGATGCTCAAGGCAATATCTTGACCAAGTATCCTGTTCGACAGATCAAGCAAAAAGAGGCTGGAAAAAGTACTATTGGCGCTAGAAAACTTTGGTTTGACCCCATTACGGGTCGATTGAATGCACAGGAGCGAGGCGAACTTTTGGGTGAATTTGATACGGGCGACCACATCATGGTGTTGTTCAATGATGGCACTTACGAAGTGACGGATACGGATACCAACCAACGGTTTGAGATGAAGGAAATTCTGTTTGTCGGCAGATTGGCGCCAGATCTAGTGGTCAATGCGGTGCATTTTGACGGGCATAAAGGTTGGACGATGGTGAAACGATTCAAGGTGGAGACCAATAAGATCAAGGAACGTTATTCCTACTTGACGGACCATCCCAAATCCAAGTTGTTATTTGCCTCCGTAGCGGCGAACCCTCGGATACGGTACACCATGAAAGTGAAAGGGAAGCCGATGCCTGGGGAGATTACCCTTGGCGATTTTATGGATGTGAAAGGCTGGAAGGCGGTTGGAAATCGGTTAAGCGATCAATTGCTGACTGGGATTAAGGAAGTCACGACGGCCAGTGAGGAGCTTCGACCGGTAGCACCTTTGGCGCCGGCTGCTTTGGAAGTTCATCAGGGCAGTTTGTTTGGAGAGGAGGAAATCGAGGCACGATCACCGCATACAGAAGCACCCAAGCCTAGTAAGACTTTAAAACCTGGAGATCAGATTGAATTTGATTAAATAGCCTATGTTATCCGTTGTCCTTGGCTCCCTGTTGGTCTTGATTCTGCTGATAGCGGCGGCTAAGTGGCATCCGTTCATAGCCTTTTTACTGGTATCTTTGGTGGCTGGCTGGGGTTTGGGGATTCCGTTGGGGAACTTACCGGGTCTTTTGGAGAAAGGGATGGGCAGCACGTTAGGCTCTGCTGCTCCGGTATTATTTTTGGGTGCGATGTTTGGGAAACTGGTGGCCATTTCTGGGGCTGCGCAGCGGATTGCTACGGGGCTGATTTCCTTTTTTGGGAGGGACCAGTTGCATTGGGCTTTTTTGTTGACGGGTTTTGTAATTGGGTTACCCTTGTTTTACAATGCTGGTTTTGTGTTATTGGTGCCCTTGGTTTTGACAATTGCCTATCAGTACCGTTTATCGGCCGTGTTTGTTGGGATTCCATTGTTGGCAGCGCTTTCCATCACCCATGGATTTTTGCCGCCACATCCTGCGCCGACGGCTTTAATTCCCCAGTTTGGGGCTGATACGGGTCGCACCTTGCTTTATGGATTAGTGATTGCGGTTCCAGTGGCGGTCTTATCGGGTCCGGTTTTTGCGCAGCGGTTTCGCCATTTTCCGAGTCCTTCGGCACTTTTTCAGGCATCTACTCTTGAGGAAGGGCAATTACCTGGCCAATGGTTTAGTCTTGGAACGGCTCTTTTTCCGGTTTTTATACTCAGTTTTGCTGCTTTTTCTCCCTGGTTTTTTTCTGAATCTATACTGTTTCTGGAGCTGTTGTCACCCTTTAAGGATACAACGGTGGTGATGTTGTTAGCGGTTTTGCTGGCGGCTTATACGCTTGGTGTAAGGCAGGGGCGTCGGATGGCGGAGGTAATGGACATTTATGGGGAAGGGGTAAAAGACATTGCTGGGATTGTATTGATTATTGCGGGCGCGGGCGCTTTAAAACAGGTATTGGTGGAGAGTGGGTTTAGTAATTCCTTGGCCGTTTCTTTGCAGCAATTACCGGTTCCTCCCTTGGTATTGGCTTGGTTGGTGGCGACGGTCATTCGGATTGCGGTGGGATCGGCGACGGTTGCTGGTTTGACTGCGGCTGGTTTGGTAGCACCAATGGCTGGTTTGGGAGTAGTGGATCCCAATTTATTGGTATTGGCGATAGGGGCGGGCAGTTTGATGTGTTCGCACGTAAATGATTCGGGTTTTTGGATGTTTAAAGCGTATTTTAATTTGAGTTTGCGGGACACCTTTCGGACATGGACCTTGATGGAGACCTTGGTAGGAGTTCTGGGATTATTGGGTGTTTTGTTGTTGGATTATTTATTGTAGAAGAGCTGAATAGCTCTGGCGGGGAAGCACTGCGGGATTAGAGAGCGGGTCTCTTTTTCCAAAAATAAAAAGCGCGTTTGCTTTGTTGATTTACGTACTTTTGTGGAAACACCTACCTAAATGGTGTTATTGTGGGAGAATAGCAGGTAAGGAGGAGCGGGTCACTTCAAAAAGATCGAGCTATATGAACAACCTTTCCGGTGCCCCTCTGTTATTCTTCAAAACTTTCAGTTTTTATTGAAACTTTAATATGTCGCTGGACACCATCAAACAGCCGGTTGCAGCTGAGCTAGAGGAATTTGAGGAGCGCTTTCGGGCTGCTATGAAGAGCAATGTACCTCTTTTGGACAAGATCATGTGGTATATTGTTCAGCGCAAAGGGAAGCAAGTGCGTCCGATGCTGGTTCTGTTGAGTGCCCGAATTTTTGGGCCAATTAATGACGCCTCGTATACAGCGGCGTCGATGATTGAGTTGTTGCATACGGCTACTTTGGTGCACGATGATGTGGTGGATGATTCGAACGAGCGCAGGGGTTTTTTTTCGGTGAATGCGCTTTGGAAGAATAAGATAGCAGTGTTGGTGGGAGATTACCTCTTATCGCAGGGTTTGCAGATAAGTGTTCAGCAGCAACAGTTTGGTATGTTGGCGGTAGTAAGTCGTGCGGTTCGGGAGATGGCGGAGGGCGAGTTGTTGCAGATAGAGAAGGCCCGCCGCTTAGACATTCGGGAAGACATTTATTTTGAGATTATCCGCCAAAAAACGGCCTCTTTGATAGCTGCCTCTTGCAGCGCAGGTGCGATGAGTACCCAGACGGATCCAGCATTAGTGGAGCAGATGCGTTTATTTGGAGAGAAAGTGGGCATTGCTTTTCAGATTCGGGATGATTTGTTTGATTTTGGGACAGATGATGTGGGTAAGCCGCTTGGGATTGATATTAAAGAGAAAAAAATGACCTTGCCTTTGATTTACACACTGAATCAGGCGGACAGGTCCACTCGTAGGAACATACTAAACATTGTCAAACGAGAAAGCCATCGTCCGGAGAAAGTGGCGGAAGTCATTCAACTGGTTCGAGCGGGCGGAGGGATTGTGTATGCGGAGGAGGCGATGTACCGATATCGGCAGGAAGCCTTCGATTTGTTGGCCTCTGTTGCGCCGCCTTCACCGGCTAGGGATGCTTTGCAGGCATTAGTTACGTTTGTGACAGATCGAAAAAAATGAATAGAAACTACTTGTTGGGCGCGTATGCCGTCCTTACGATGGTCAGCTTCTTTTTGCTGACCCGTTTACAGTTTTCCTTTGATTTTGAGCAATTTTTTCCGAAAGGTGATCCGGATTGGGCCTTTTTCAAGGAGTTTATTGAGGAATTTGAGAACGACGATAATTTTTTGCTGATTGCGGTGGAGCGGCAGGAAGGGGTTTTTGACAGTACGTTTTTATCGCAGGTGCATGATTTGACCCTTAAGGCAGCCGATTTGCCCTATGTGACGTCCTCCAACTCGCTTACCAAGATTCAGTATCCGCTAAAGACCCCTTTTGGGATTACAGCCGTACCAGCTATACATTTAAATGCACCTGATTTTTATCCGACGGACAGTGCGCGGGTGTTACAGGATCGTCGGTTTGTGAACAACCTAATTTCACCGGATGGGAAGGCTTTAGTGGTTTTTTTGAAGACGGTGAACAAGAATACGCAAGAGCAGGCGGAAACCTTGATTGCTTCTTTGGACAGCTTATTGGCTACTTATTCCTTTGAGCAAACCCATATTTTGGGGCGGGCTTATTTTCAGGATGAATTGGTTTGGATGCAGAAGCGGGAGGTGGCTGTTTCAACCTTGATTGCGGCGATTTTGACGGCTTTGATTATCTTCTTTATTTACCGGCGCTGGAAAACGGTTTTCATTGCCATGACGGGTATTGGGTTGTCGCTGTTATTTTTTGTTGCTTTGTTAAGTGCTTTGGGGCGGGAGTTAAATGTATTAGCGGCCTTATACCCAGTCTTGATTTGTATTGTGGGGGTAGCGGACACCATTCATATTACCTCCAAGTACCTGGATGAGTTGGAGCGAGGCTTGGATACGGGAGCGTCCATACGCGTCACGATTCGGGAGATTGGGCTTGCCACTTTTATCACTTGTATAACGACGGCGATTGGATTTGCGTCCTTGGTAACGAATCGGACGGAACCGATTCAAGATTTTGGGGTGAATGCGGCGATTGGGGTTATTGTGGCATTTTTGGTAATTTATGGGTGGTTATGGGCAATTTTGCCTAGGATGAAAGCGGCCGATTTGATTAAGCCGACCAAGGAATATGCTTTTTGGGAGACTTCGATGGAGCGCCTTTATTGGTTTACGGGGAGGAATAGCCGACGCATTGCGCTTTTTTCGGTGGGTCTGGCGTTGGTTTGTTTTTATGGAATTTCCAAGATCAACACGAATTATCGGTTAAAGTCCAATTTTCCCCGAGGGCAGAAGATTACGGCGGATTTTTTATATTTTGAACAGAAGTTTGCGGGTTTTCGTCCGATTGAAATAGCAGTATTTGCGCAGAATGGGCGATCAGCGGCGGATTACGAGGTATTAAGGGAGATGGACAAACTGGAGGACCATTTGCGCAGTTATGCGCCGATCAAATCCATTGTTTCTATCAATGATTTGTACAGGAGCCTACACGCCATGGATTTTGGGAACCGGCCGGAAGAATATCGGCTTCCGGACAGTTTATCGGCCTTTTTGCCCTATCAGCGGATGGCGGAGAAGGTTCCGGGTGCTGCTTCTGAAGTTTTATTGAGTAAAGACAAGACCAAAGCGCGGATCGCAGTGCGAATGCTGGATGTTGGGCGGGACACGGTGGTGATGTATCAACAGCAGATAGAGGATTGGTGGCGCAGGAATACCGATTCTACGGTGGTGAAGTTTAAGATTACGGGAACGGGCTTGGTTTTAGACAAGAATTCCATGTACATTAAAGACAATATGTTGCAGGGGCTTATTCCCTCTGTGTTGATTGTGGCCCTGTTGATGGCCTTTTTGTTCATGGATTGGCGTCTGGTCCTCATTTTCACAGTTCCGAACGTATTTCCGTTGATTTTTGCTGGGGCATTAATTGGGTACATGAACATACCGTTGGAGGCTGGGATTGCCACCGTTTTCAGTATTGTTTTTGGGATTGCGACAGATGATACGATTCACTTTTTGAGTGCATTTCGGATTTATCGGAGCAAGGGGCATAGAGTAGAAGACGCCTTGCACCATACTATGTTGGAGACTGGGAAAGCGATGAGTTTGAGCAGCATCATTTTGTTTTGTAGTTTTTTGGTGCTGTTGTTTTCGATTCACCCGCCCTCGGTAATTGTGGGGATTTTGGTGAGTGTCACCTTGGTGGGGGCTCTTTTCTGTGATTTACTGTTGGTTCCGATTTTAATTCGCTGGTTAATTCGGGATAAAGAACCCCCTGTAGCATAATTACGAGCGTTGGGGTCAAAAATGGAAGAAGGAGATGGGTAAAGGTGGATTGGCTAAGGTATATTTGCTCAGTCAACCTTATCTAATGATGTTACTACGGCTTTCTTTTTCATTTTGTTTGTTCCTAGGAGGCACTTCTGTTGTTTTCGGGCAAAAAACCTTAGTAGAGCGTTTGGGTTATCCCGCTGATGCTCGATTATTAATCTTGCATGCGGATGATCTGGGAGTTGCGCACGCCGAGAATACGGCCAGTTTTGAACTTTTGCGGCAGGGCGGTATATCATCTGCCAGTGTGATGGTTCCTTGCCCCTGGTTACCAGAGGTAGCTCAATTTGCTCGGCAGAACCCTGGCTATGATTTGGGTTTACACCTTACCTTGACCAGTGAGTGGAATCCCTACAAATGGGGGCCTGTAGCGGCAGTGGAAGCCGTTCGATCGTTGACGGATTCGCTTGGGTATTTTTACGATAACTGTGCGGAAATGGCTAAGAAGGCGAGTCCGGAGGCTGTTCGGCTCGAGTTAAGGGCTCAGATTCAGAAAGCCAAGGCGATGGGGATACAGCCTACTCATTTGGATTCACACATGGGCTGTCTTTTCTTTGAAAGGGCTTCTTTTTTCAAAATATACCTAGAGTTAGGGAGGGAGTTTGGTATTCCGGTGATGCTAAGCAGGGAGATGACTCTGCTTCCCGATTCTTTTCGAGTCCATCTTCAGGCAACGGATGTGCTGGTAGATGGTATTATAACGGCTGGGCCGGACGATTATCAAAAGGGTTTGGACGTTTATTATGAAGAACAACTGCGGGGTCTTGCTCCCGGTGTGTATGTGTTGCTGGTGCACTTGGCGGAGGATACCCACGAAATGCAGGGGATGACGGAGGATTACGGGCAGTACCCCAATTGGTGTGCTCCCTGGAGGAAAGCAGACTATGCGTTTTTTGCTTCTGAGAAATACAAAGCCTTGTTGAAGGAGCGGGGAATCCAGCTTATTACCTGGAAGGAATTGGGTACTTTACTGCCTGGCAAATAGCCTTATAAAAAAAGCGGCTTACGAACGAGTTCGTCAGCCGCTTTTTTTATAAGGCTATTTTACGAAATTAGTTTCTAAAGAAAGCATCGAGTGGTAAACCCAGGGTCATTTGCTGGTAGCGAACGCTTTTGTTGCCATCATCTGCCCAGTTGGAAGACATTCCAATTTCATAACGGAGGGTCACCAGATTGGCATAACGAACCCCTGCTTCCATTCTGCTGGAGCGGTAGCGGTATTGGGTAGGGTCACCTGCCCGATTGACCACATCACCGTAGGAAGTAGTTCCGAGTGCGTATAGGACGGTTTGGCCAACTGCGGTAGAGAGACCTCCACCGATTACAGGACCCCAACCGGTGGTGTATCCTTTGTTGTTCAAGGAAGTTGGATAGGCTGGGTTCCGGTGTGCAGGTGCATAGGAGGCTGCTTCTACACCTAACAAGGTGATCAGGCGCACAGGCGTAATCACGCCACGAATGGTAATGCTTGGATTAAACATTACGTCAAAGTTGGCATTGAACATGAGTGGGTTGATACCCTCGTTTTGCTGGGCGGGTATTTCAGGGTTGATGGTATTGGTGTTGTTTTTGAACCAACTTCCTTGTGCGCGCCAGCGGGGCTCCCACAACCGATCAAATTGCTCCACAGAACGGACTCCAATTACAGGAGCCTGGGTTTGCTGTGAAGTATAGTAATAGTTTACTTTAGCACTTTGATTTCCGGCAGACAGCTCAAATTTGGTAAACAAGCTGGGATTGAAAAGTTCATCCAGCAATGCATTGAAGTTGCCGGCACCATTTGCAGGAATGGATGCAAAGGCATTCGACTGGTTGTTGGATAAACTATCGTAGGAGCCATACCAGGTGGTTCCTACCCCGTTCATAGAGGTTGGGAGCGCATTAATGGGGCCTAATTGACCTTGGTATTGGTTGTACGTACTGTTCATGTTACCAGAATAAGTATTCCAGATACCATAAGAGGTGTCCACCTGATTTACAACGGCGAGGCTATCGGCTCCTCCGAATCCCATACCGGACAGGAAAGCGCTCAGGCTATCCACAACAAACGACTGGCCTGGGAGCAGGGTATCGATGTTGCCGATGGTGTTTGGATTAGGTGTATTATTAGACAGGCCGTTGAGTACCGAACTAAAATTAAAGGTGTTAAGGTTCCAGGCGTTCTGGAGGTGGGAGAGGTTGGTTTGGTACTGAGTTCGCTGGGTGGTATCGCCTTGGCCGATAACATTGCTAAAGGCGCCAAAGTTTTGAGCAGAGGAGTCCAGGGAACAGATGGAAAGTGCTGCTAAAAGCAGCGTTGGCAACAGGTTTCTTAGTGGTGACATGACGTAGATCATTAGATTCAAAAATAAAAGGCCGTCCCGAAGGCATAGGGAACGCAATGATAAAATTAAATGAAGTATTAGAATGATTGCAAATATATAAGATTATCAGAAACCGGGGGCATTAATTTTGACAAATAGAAATCTATTTTGGGGTGTTCGACCGGTTTAGCCTAGTTTTTTACCAAAAAATATCGAAGAAAAAAAGCAGGGAAAATAAAAAAAGCGCTGTGCTCCGAGAGACCACAGCGCTGTTTTTTTTGTAGCGCGAGGGAGGCTTGAACTCCCGACCTTGCGATTATGAATCGCACGCTCTAACCAACTGAGCTATCGCGCCTTTTTTCAAAAGCGCCGCAAAGATACGTTGGGTAAAATTAATTTTCCAAGAAAAAAAAGAAAAACTTGAGAGACTGTTGGTGATTAGGGGTGGATTGGTTGGTTTTATAGGTTGGTAAGTAGATGAATTTATCCAAAAATAAAGGGGGTGTGGAGTAGAGACCACTTCCTTTCGTAGTTTTGCGTACTTCTTACTGTGTTAAGGAACCGAATTATGAGCATAGCCCGTCACAAAATATTCAACGATCCTGTTTACGGTTTTATATCTGTACCCAAGGGATTGTTGCTCCAGTTGATTGATCACCCCTATTTTCAGCGATTGCGGCGCATTCGTCAGACTGGATTGGCGCATTACGTATATCCTGGCGCCTTGCATACCCGTTTTCACCATGCATTGGGGGCTTTGCATTTGATGCAGCAGGCCATTGAGGTATTGCGATCCAAGGGAGTGGAGATTACGGAGGCGGAGGCGGAGGCTGTGTGTTGTGCTATTTTATTGCATGATATTGGGCATGGGCCTTATTCGCATGCTTTGGAGCACGCCATTATTGATTTGCACCATGAGGAGTTATCGGTGTGGTTTATGGAGGCCTTGAACCAGGAATTCGGTGGGCGTTTGGAGCTTGCGATCGCCATATTTTCCAACCGGTACCACAAGCCTTTTTTGCATCAGTTGGTATCGGGGCAGTTGGATATGGATCGAATGGATTATTTGAATCGGGATAGTTTTTTTACCGGGGTAAGTGAGGGGGTGATTGGTTATGATCGGATTATCAAAATGTTAGCGGTCCACGATGGGGAGTTGGTGGTGGAGGAAAAAGGCATTTACAGCATTGAAAAATTTTTGATTGCGCGGAGGTTGATGTATTGGCAGGTCTATTTGCACAAGACGAATGTAGCAGCGGAGCAGATGCTGACCTGTGCGCTTCATCGCGCCCGGGCGCTTTCTTTGATGGGAGTGAAAGTAGAAGCCCCGGCGGCATTGCGCTGGTTTTTGGAGTTGTCAGCAGAGGAAGTTCCCGCGCGGGAGATATTGCTTAGGCGGTTTGCCCAGCTGGACGATACCGATGTTGGGGCGGCTTTGAAGGAATGGGCGGGGAGCCCAGATCCAGTGCTGCAACGTTTTTCATCGGGATTGTTGGACCGTCGATTATACCGTTTGGAGTGGAGTACAGAGCCATTTGATCCGGCGTACCGAGCGAAAATGCGGGACAAAGCGGTGGCTGTGTTAGGGCCAGCTTTTCCGGAAGAATACTTGTTATTAGAGGGCAAAGAGAGCAATCAAGCGTACCAGGAGTCGAAGGAACCTATCCGGATTTTATTTAAAGACGGACGTGTTTGTACCATTGGAGCTTGTTCGGACGTTCCCCTTTACACGCAGCTGGTGAGCAAGTATTTCCTAGCCTATCCGAAATAGGGGGGGCTTGTACAGACTGTTTTCCATTCAGATATGCCTATATTTGCAGTCCTTTCTTTCTGAAAAAGGTTGTTTTGGCAAATTTTTAATGCGCTATAAGGACCCTCTACGTCTACTAGTTCGTGCCGATATGAAATGTATTTTGTTGATTGCCTTGCTTTGGGTAGGGCTGCCTGATGGGGCTGTTGCCCAGCAGTTGGAGCAAATTCCGAATGCCCAGCCCGGGAAATGTTATGCCAAGTGCCGTATGCCAGAGGAATACCAATCGTTCACAGAGCAGGTAGTGGTGAAGCCTTCGCAGTCCATTACGGTTGTTACCCCTGCCGTTTTGGAGTCTAAGACGGTCCAAATGGCGGTCAAAGAACCTAGTAAGAGGCTGATTCCAATTGCGCCCCGATTTGAATCGAAGAGGACCTGGATCCAGGTAAAGTCGGCCGATCGGCGCTTCTTAATAGAAGATCCCGTGCTAGAAACGGTGACGGAGCCGCTGTTGGTTCGACCTGAAATCAGGCGTTTGCCAGGACAGCAAGTTCCACTAGAAACGCAGGTAGATCGCATTCAGATTCGTCCTGAGCTGCGTCGGTATACCCTTATCCCCGCTGAGTATGAAACGGTTCAGGAAGTGGTGGTCACCCAACCGCCCCACAAGATCTTGGTGGAGGTGCCAGCCGTCTACGAAACCCTGGCGGAGCAGTATGAAGCAGAGCCCGAATACACCCGCACCGAAGTGCGACTCCCTCGGTATGAAAGCGTGACGGAACGAATTGAGGTGAAACCCGCTTCTACCCAATGGATAAAAAGAAAAATAGATGCTGGATGCTTGAGTGCGCATCCCGACGATTGTATGGTTTGGTGTCTAGTGGATTTACCTGCAGAATATGAAAATATTACCACACTCGCCAATCGGGGCTGTAATGGCAGCGGAGTACCGGATGCCGGCTGTGTTCAGACAATTACGGTACCCGCCAAAATAGCTAGCCGAATGGTGCAGGTGGTTAAAATTCCAGCCAGTGTGCGGGAAGTTGAGGTGCCGGCGGAGACCAAGACCTTCACACGGCAGGTACTGAAGACACCAGCTTACTATAAGGAAGAGGTGCTCCCTGCCGATTATATCCAGGTGACCCGCCAGGTATTGCCCGCAGGATATGTTCCAGCAGATGCTAATGGGAGTGCGCAAGTGGAGGTGCTTCCTGCGGAGTACAAAACCATCACCAAGCAGGTGCTCAAGGTACCAGGTTCCCTTCGGGAGGAGCTTATTCCAGCAGAATACGTACCGGTTATCCAGCAGGTACTGAAAGCGCCAGCCAGCACTTCAGAAGAGCTAGTACCCGGAAAAGAAGAGCAGGTGACCATCAAAGTGATCAAAACACCCGAAAAACGAACGACCGAGTTGCGCCCCGCTGAGTATGCCAGTATCACCAAACATACATTGGCCAAACAAGGAGGATTTACGGAGTGGCAGGAAGTACTTTGTCCTGAGAAAATAACCAGTGCGACCATCGGTCAACTTCAGCGGGCGCTCGCCAAGGCAGGTTATGATCCAGGCCCTGTCGATCAATCGTTAGGAGCCAAAACTAGGGAGGCCTTATTAAAGTTTCAGAAAGACAAGGGCTTGCCTATGGGAAATGTAGATGTAGGTACCCTGAGGGCCTTGGGCCTTCCTTATTAATACCGCTGGACTATTTTTTACCAACAACAACTGGATTATGGGATCAATAGCATTGGAAGGGATGCGTTTTTTTGCTTACCATGGAGTGTATGAGGCAGAACGTATCTTGGGTACTGAATTTGTGGTGGATGTGTATGTACAGACGGATCAGACACT
>CANHDG010000070.1 GCA_947459365.1 Saprospirales bacterium | reverse complement strand
TTCCGACTAGGGTAATATCTGTCCCGTGAAGGGTTGTTATAACTGGAATGTAGCGGCCCTTCGTCAACAGTATTTTTTTGGCGGTATAAGCCACTGTTGCGTGCGGGATAGCATAGTGTACATGTAGGATATCCAGGTTCTGGTATTGTACTACATCCACAATTTTGGAGGCTAAGGCTGTATCGTAGGGGGGGTACTCGAAGAGCGGATAGTCCTCTCCATCTACCTCGTGGTAAAAAACGTTGGGAAGGAAGTGGGCGAGGCGAACGG
The DNA here is from genome assembly GCA_947459365.1 of Saprospirales bacterium. Lineage (GTDB taxonomy): Bacteria > Bacteroidota > Bacteroidia > Chitinophagales > Saprospiraceae > M3007. The sequence continues at coordinate 13,841 of CANHDG010000070.1, read as the reverse complement.
GTCTTCGATAGGTGATAAAATGCACTTCATGCCCCTTTCGAGCCAATCCTAGTCCTAACTCGGTAGCTACTACTCCGGATCCACCGTAGGTTGGATAGCATACAATCCCTATTTTCATCATAGTAGATATTTTAGTGCTGTTCGGTTTCCAGTTCCTTGAAATACCGAACGGCGAGCTCTTTTAGCAGGCGTTCTTGTCTAAGGGTTGTCAGTTGGTGCATTTCACGGGTTTGTCTCCAGTGAGGCCAGCCATCCGCATCTCTACCGGCAAAAACGAAGTAGTCCTCGAAAGAGAGCAGTCGACAAACGGCGATATGCATCAGATCTTGTTTTTCTTCTTTGGAAAATTTTTTTTTCCAGCGACCCAATTCTTGAATACCAATAAGAAACAGGACCGTATTTAAGTCAGGTAAGCCTTCCTGTTGCATTGCTTTTTTTACGGTGTGTTGCACATGCAACCATTCAAAATCAAGTTCCCAATCTTCCATTACCAATATTTTAGGCGCTAAGGTACAGCAAGGTTTCGTTACACTGTGAAATCGAATTTTGATACAAGCCTTAGAAAAGCTAATTGCCATAAAATGATAAAGAGTGTAACAAATTTATTCCGATCTTTGTTACGAATTTAAACCTTGAATTTATGTCAAGAAAAAAAACGCTTGTGTTAGGGGCGTCTCCCAATGCAGAACGGTATTCTTGGAAAGCGGTGATGGCTCTTCAACGAAACGGGCACGAAGTGGTGGCGGTAGGTTCCAGGGATGGGAAGATAGGAGAGGTGGAGATTCAAACCGGCCAACCGCCGGTGCCGGAGGTGGATACTGTGACCTTGTATGTGGGGGGCGACCGGCAAGAGGATTTAGTTGATTACATCTTACAATTAAAGCCCAAGCGGCTTATCTTCAATCCGGGTACTGAAAATCCGGTGTTGAAACGGTTGGCATTAGAAAAAGGGATAGAGCCCTTAGAGGCTTGTACTTTAGTGATGCTCTCAATTGGCAACTATTAACTTGAACAGATCAATAATTTTTTAGTCATTAATCAACCCAATTTATGAAACTACAACACCTGTTACTACTTCCATTGTTGCTAGGGGCTCTTTCTTCCTGTGTGACAAAAAAGAAGTTTACTGCATTGGAGAGTGAACTACTCCAAACCAAAAATGAATTGGCGGTTGCCAATAAGGATTTGGGAAAGTGTGGTAAAAGCCTGAACGACTACATGAATCGCCTTTCTCTTTGTGAACAGGATCGATCAAATGCGGTTAACGCTCAAAAAATTTACGAGGAGCAATTGCAATTTCTTAAGTCTCAACTCTCTGATTGCCAAAACTTACGCGATAAGCAGCTATCTACAGTGGGTGATTTAACGAATTTGAATAAATCAGCGAATGACAATATTAGAGAAACCCTCTCACAGCTAGAGCGGAAAGACAAATATTTGGCAATCCTCCAAAACGCAAAAACTCGGGCTGATTCCATCAATTTAGCGCTTGCGGTGAACCTTACTAGCATGTTGCGCGATGGAATTGAAGATCGGGACATCGAGGTAAAAGTGGACAAAACAGTTGTTTTTGTCAATCTTTCTGATAAAATGTTGTACCAAAGCGGTAGTGCCAACCTTACGCCTCGTGCGCAAGAGGTGTTGGCAAAAATCGCTCAGATTGTTGCTGCTCGTCCAGAGCTGGAGGTAATGGTGGAAGGGTACACCGACAATGTGCCAATCAAGAATGACTGCATAGCGGACAACTGGGATTTGAGTGTAAAGCGAGCTACTTCGGTGGTACGTGCTCTACAAACCCAGTATAAAGTAAATCCGAACCGACTCATTGCGGCTGGTAGGGGAGAATACAATACCTTGGCAAGCAACGATACGGAGGCAGGAAGAGCTACCAATCGGCGCACCCGAATTATTATTCTTCCTAAGTTGGATCAATTTTACGACTTATTAGATCCGTCAAAAGTACCTTCTAAATAGGATCAAGGATTGATTTTATGGGGTGGGAAGGCCATTTGTTCGGGATGACCGGATAAATGGCCTTTTTTGTACTTTTCTTCTCGTTTTTCAAATAGAAAATGTAAAGACGTCGTATGTTTGCCTTTCTACTGTAATTCCTAACGTACTATTAGCGTCCTGTTATGGCAAAAAAGGCGCGTGTCAATCGATCTAGGGTTCCTCGTTCCTCTACCCACGATCATTATGTAAGAAGTGCTTTTCAACAAGAGGATCTTGCCTTGGCATTTTTTCAATATGCCTTTGAAAAGTCAAGCTGCCCGAGCTTGAATTGGGAAAGCCTTCGTTCCAACTCTGATAGCTATGTTGACGAGGAGCTCCGTCAGCATTTTACGGATATCTGTTTTACATGTCATACCTTAAGTGGTCAGCCCTTATTGATCTCCTTGCTGGTGGAGCATAAAAGCCAAGACCCACCCAAGGGTTCGCTTCGTGTTCAATTGGTTCGCTATTTATCAAACGCTGAAGAAAAAAATTTAAAGAATAAAGAGCCCTTTGTTCTGACTATTCCGATTGTTTTATACCACGGTCCGAGAGCAATGACCAGGTATTCCAAAGGCGATCTGTACCCGGATTACCCTGAGGCGTATTTGTCCTATACCTATGATTTTGAGTTTATGGTCATTGACCTTTACCAAGCACCGGAGGAAGAACTACAGCAACTTCCAAAAGAGTCCTTAAAAATCTTATTTAAGGCTTTAAAATACGGTCGCGACAGTGAACTGCTCTCTGTATTTTGGGTGGATTACCTTACTTTTGTTTCATCAACAAGTGAGGGTGGGCAGTTGTCTCATTTGGCTACCATCACTACTCAATACCTTTTTCTTATTTCAAAACCATTCAAAGCTCGGCTAAAAAGTATGAAACAGTATTCAACCTTCCCAAGCAAAGAGGAAAATTATATGGAGGCAGTTGAAATGATTGCAAAATTTTGGTACAAAGGCAAATTTAAAGAGTTAAAAAGACAGGCGATTGAGGAAGGAAGGGCTGAAGGAAGGGCAGAAGGTAAGGCAGAAGGTAAGGCACAAGGTAAGGCAGAAGGTAGAGCAGAAGGTAGAGCAGAGGGTAGAGCAGAGGGTAAACAGGAGGGTATGGAAATAGGAATTAAGGAAGGGCTTGAAAAAGGAATGGAGATGGCTCTGAAGTCTTTCCAAACTAAACACCCTAGTATGAAGCTAGAGGAGTTAGCATCCTTATTTGATCTAGAGGTAGAAGCAGTGAAAAGACTGTTAGAGCGAAAGTAACCGAATAAATATTACTTCGAATGATTAGTTTTCGGGCGATACAAGCTTAGTTGCCTGTCACGCCCGAAAATTTTAGAACCTCCTAAAATAACCGGCTGTACTTAATAATTCTAGCTTTCTATTAAAAACTCTGGAGAGTGAGCGTTTACTTACCTTTGATTGACCTATATACTATCTCTTGTAGACGGGGACGGTAATTGCCTTCCATCAGCAGATTATTATTCATATCGGGGTAAGTTCGATTCGACAAAAAGATAAACACTAATTGCTGATCAGGATCAATCCACAGGGCGTTCCCTGTAAATCCTAAATGCCCATAGGTGTTTTTCCCTGCCAAGTCGGTCATGTTCATCGCTGCCTTTGTGTCCGTTTCTTTCATATCGAATCCTAAACCCCTACGACTGCTTCCAAGTTGCCTGGAAGTAAAGTGGTGGACCGTCTCAGGTAGGAAGTACCTTCTCCCGGCATAGCTCCCATTGTTTAACAACATCTGCGCCAATTTTGCAAGATCAATAGCATTCGAAAATAGACCCGCATGACCACTTACTCCCCCCAACATTGCGGCACCCATGTCATGCACATACCCCTGAATGGTATGATGCCTAAAGTAATGGTCTTCTTCTGTCGGAGCACAGCGTTTGGCCCACCCTTTTTCCCAGGGATTGTAAAGCGTATGGTGCATCTGCAAGGGTCGGTAGAACGTTTCCTCCACCAACATATCCAGGCGTTTTCCAGTTTGTCTTTCCAATAATCGGGCCATGAGGTACATCGTTAGGTCAGAATACTTGTACCCTTTATCCGATCGAAGTGGAGATTCTAAAATTTGCTGCCAAATCGTATCCCGATACCTGTTTTTCATCCATAATTGATCTGCAACAGGAGTAAAAAAATCAGAGGTTGACTGCGTTTTGTAAAGGGCCGTTTTAGGGCGCTGAAGACTATCTAGGGTTTGTTTATAAAATGGAATCCATGCTTGAAGTCCAGCCTGATGCACCATCAACTCATCAATCCGAAGGTCCTTTTTATTTCCTTTTTGAAGTTCAGGAAGATAAGCGGATAGGGGCTGATTCGTAGCAATCCGTCCTTCCTCCGCCAACTTCATCACCGCCAAGGTGGTTGCTGCAACTTTGGTAATGGATGCTAAATCAAAAAGCGTCTCCGTAGAAACCGAAATTAAAGAATCATACGTGTAGTACCCATACGCTTTATTCCAAACCACTGTTCCATTTTTTGCAATGAGCAACTGACATCCTGGGGTCGCCTTTTTTTTGATCATTTCCTGAACTAAGGCGTCTAGTTTTGCCAAACTATCACTACTCATCCCTACCGACTCCGGCAAATCATACGCAAGTCGTTTATTTTCCCATTTTTTTTGAATCCCTTGCTGGAACCGCGCAGCTGAACTTACCTCTACCGGAAGTCTACCCGTAATATCTGATGCCCCAAACCACGCTTGAGCGGCCATTTCCTGGGCAATAGGATCCTCTGCATAGGCAAGCATTAAAGAGGGTATTTGATCAAAATATCGAAGGCTGTATGGATTTCCAAATACGGTCATTGTAATTCGACAGCTGGAATTCAGCTGATCAACCAACTGTAGAAGCCCTCTTGTTAATCCAAAGTTGTCTTTAGCTTTTGAACGAGTTTTGTGTTGGCTAACCAATACTAGATCATACTTGGATAATCGATCGCATAAGTCTTTTATCTGAACTTCCGTTAGGGAAGTGTCCACCCCATAATGATCCAACATTGTATATCTAGAACAAGCTTTCTGGAATACCGTCAGACTCGTATCACCCAAAGCCAAGGTCGCAAGCCGAAGCCCGGTATATACGGAGTCTGAAGGGGTGGTTGATTTCGTCCTTCCAATTCGCAGGTACAGGTCCTCCGACATCCCAGCAATACTGTCGCGGTCACGAACCAAGGTCAGGGCTTGTCGATACATATTTCTTTTCAGTAACTGGGCAGAAGGGGTATTAATTTCTGCAGCTACTCGGGTCGTATCAATCGTTTCCTGCTTAGAAAGTTGAAGTCTATACTTGTATCGAAGTACTCGTTTAACACTCGCTTCGAATTGTTTTTCTGCATAATAGCCATTTGCTAAAGCTGTTTTGATAGCAAGCAGGGCAGCTTCGGGACTAACAGGGAGTAATACCACATCATTACCGGCCACCAAAGCTTCTACGTCGGCGTAGCCAGCTGGGAAGGAGTCAGCTACCGCCTTCATCTCCATTGCATCCGTAAAAATTAATCCATCAAACCCAAGTTGCTCTCTTAAAAGGCCCGTAATAACATTTTTACTAAGCGTGGATGGGCGTTTTGGGTCGGGCTCAAAACTTGGGATATTCAGGTGCGCCACCATAAAACTCGCTACTCCTGCCTTTATTAAGGCTTTAAAGGGGAATAGTTCCAAACTATCCAACCGCTCTTGAGGATGTCTTATTACCGGCAATGCGTGGTGGGAATCAATATCCGTATCTCCATGCCCAGGAAAGTGCTTAGCGCAAGCCATAACGCCGCCATCCTGTAAACCCCGCATGTATTGAGTGGCTTTAAGGGCTACATTCTCCCGGTCGTCCCCAAAGGATCGGTCATTAATAACTGGATTGCCAGGGTTGTTATTGATATCTGCAGAGGGAGAAAAACTGATATGGACGCCCAAGCGCCGGCATTGCCGCGCCATTTCTATACCGTATTGATAAATTTCTAAGTCATTTCGGAGTGCTCCAAGGGTCATTTGCCTAGGGTACGTGATTCCATCACTCAAGCGCATCCCTAATCCGTACTCCGCATCCATAGAGATCAACATCGGCAGGGCGCTCGCCGCCTGGTACTGGTTCGTCAGCTGTGCCTGACGTTGAATATTTCCCTGAAAAAAACAAAGCCCACCTGGTTGGAGGCGCTCTATTTGCTCTTGTAAGGTCTGTTCAAATTGTGGCCCCTTGTTAGAATGGGCGCGAAGCATCAATAGTTGCCCAATCCGGCGCTCTAAACGCATGCTATTGTACACCGAATCCACCCACCTCGACTCCCGCTTGAGCTCCCATGCCGCAGGTTGGGAATTTGTAAAAAAGGGGGTAGGAATTGAATCCAAGGAATACCCACGGCTGTACAATGGATGGCAAAGAAGGAGGCCAATTGGCAAAAAAATCAACTGAATACGAGATAACTTCATACTACAAAGATGCAGGAAAAAAACAGTAGAAAAAAAGTTCAAATGAAGCAAGCCTCAACTATCTACCCATTAAACGACAACCTAACCTACTGGGAGAGGGCCAATATCAGAGTTTTTTATTCGGTTCTAGTCCAAAAAGTAGTTATTAGCAATAACTACCAACGTTAATCGAAATTACCACCAAACCGCCAAACTTTACCAACTTAACAATTGCTTACCAGCCCCCATTTTTAATGCTGAAGGTCCGGACAGCGGATGTACCCAAAGTAATGCATTAATCCAATGCCCAAAAACATGTAGGTATCATTGGACTTGCCATTTCCGCGTTGGCGACCCGGTAGTCCTATCTGGGGCTCCACCGAACGGTCAGCCAGAGCTGCCGCTAAATCTCCCCGCTGGGCCCGAATATCCCGGATGTCTGCGTAGGCACCACTTACGTCATCTATGTAATCTGTGAATAATTTTCTTGCACTAAATTCGATGTTCAGACTCCAATAGTAGGAGAGATCATACCGGAAGCCCATTCCATAGGAGAGTGCTCCCTGTACTGTATTGTATTCCTCCCCCTTGAACTGGCCTTCTGTTCCCAGTTGAGCCAGATTCACCTGCTCACCGTTGTACTCCGTAGTGGGGTTAAAGTGAAACACAGAGGGACCTAAAAACATGTATGGGGTGAAAAAATAGTCGCGGTTCCCGTGCACATAGGGAAGAAAATTAAATTCTAATTGTGCGGTTCCATCCACCAAAATACTATTGAAGGATAAGTTGCGCCGTTGCTCATAGGTGTTTTTAGAGTCGGAATCAAACGCTGAAATACGGCCATAATTCGAGCTAATTCGCATGGCCAAGCGGTCATTAAAGTTATACCTCGCGGCAATCCCACCCGCAAGCTGCGCTCGGTTCACCCGCCAAGTTGTGTTTAAATCCCCAAAGTAATTGGATGCACCGACCCATCCTCCTAGCTCCCATCCCCTCATTTGGGCAGCAGCAGTTGTCAAATGAATACAATAAAGTGCAATAAGGAGCGTCCAGCGATTAATTAACAGCGTCATGAAATGCGTTCTTTTTTTCGTTCGTGAGGATTCAGTCTTGTTTTTTTTAGTCTAACTAGGCAAGTCACCTTTCTCAATTGCAAAGGTACAATCAAAATGGAAACTTGCACCCCTAAACCCAGTGCCCTACTTTTTTTCAAAAAGGAACCAGACTAACAACGATCAACGGGGTAGAGTTATTTTATCTTCTAGGGTGGGGTTATGAGTAAGTTCGCGCCATGGCCTTACATCAGCTGTAAAAAGGAAGGGCAAAATGACCAAACTAACTTATCTTCGTCCCCCGAATATGGTAAGCTATTCACTCGAAACTTTGGCAAGGGTCATGAAGGCCGAATGGTCGGTTTGCACCCAAGCAACGCGTTCCGTATCTTATTTGATGCTGGACTCTAGACATCTCCCCTTCCCAGGAGCACTTTTTTTTGCCATTAAAGGAGAACAACACAATGGGCATCAGTTTCTACCAGATGCCTATAAAGCTGGAGTTCGAGATTTTGTGGTAAGCGGAGAGGTGGATGAGAACTCCTTTTTAGGTTCTAATATCTTAAAAGTGGAGGACTGCCTCCGCGCTTTGCAGGAGGTGGCTGCATTTCACCGCAGTCAGTTTCATCTGCCAGTCGTCGGAATTACAGGGAGCAACGGAAAAACCATCGTCAAAGAATGGTTGTCCAAAATGGTTTCAGATGACTTTTCTGTGGTGAAAAGTCCTAAAAGCTATAATTCCCAAACAGGCGTTCCTCTTTCTGTCTGGCAGATCAGGCCCGAACATACGTTGGGTATTTTTGAAGCGGGTATTTCAAAGCCGGGAGAAATGGAGCGGCTGGAGCAAATCCTACTCCCATCCTTAGGGGTTTTTACCATGCTCGGTCCTGCCCACAGAGAGGGGTTTGAATCGGATGACCAAAAATTGCAGGAGAAAATGCGGTTATTTTCTCATTGTGCCTCACTTGTTTTTGCTGCCGATCAACCACTCATAAAAAGGGCTGCCGATACTTGGCTCAGAGAAAAGCCAGGCCGAGCGGCCTGGTCTTGGTCGGCTACTGGACTACCTGCGATGGTTCAAGTTAAGGTGAATAAGTCCCAACCAAATGGCTCAACGCTTCATTTTGCTTGGAAAGGCCAGCAGATTCAGGCATTTCTTCCGTTTTCAGACGAGGCCTCTGTCGAAAATGCCATCCATAGTTTTGTCGGAGGATTGGCACTTGGGGTAGCCCCAGCAGTACTGGCGGCTGAAATGGCTAGACTGGAACCGGTAGAAATGCGAATGGAGTTAAAATCAGGTATAGAGGGAAGTACGCTGGTGAATGATTTTTACAACAATGACTTGGCTTCTTTGCGAATACTTATGCATTTTGGATTGCAACAGGCGCAGGGAAGAGCCTTGACGCTGATCTTGTCTGATATCCTGCAAAGTGGGCAAGTGCCGGAGGTGCTTTACCGGGAAGTGGCGCTTTCTATCCGAGGTATTCGTCGGTTGATTGGGATTGGATCCGAGATTTCATCGCTCGCAAGGCATTTGCCTGAATCCGTTGAAGCCCATTTCTTTGCAGATACCCCTTCTTTTTTAGCTGCAGTACATCAATTTCATTGGAGAAACCACCTGATTTTACTTAAAGGGGCGCGACCTTTTGCGTTTGAACGGATCGCTGCACGCCTGGAGCAAAAAGCGCATCAAACTCGATTAGAAATTAGCCTAACCGCCTTAATCCATAACCTCAATGTGTATAGAGGACTCTTGTCGCCTGGGGTTAAAAGCATGGCTATGGTAAAAGCAGCTGCTTATGGAAGTGGAAGCGCAGAAGTAGGTCGCCTATTGGAGTTTCACCAAGTTGATTACCTGGGCGTGGCGTATGCAGATGAGGGGATCGAATTGCGCAATGCAGGCGTACAGCTCCCAATCTTAGTCCTGAATCCAGAGTCCGCCAGTTTTGAACTGTTTCATCGCTACCGTTTGGAGCCTGAGGTGTACAGTCTTGAACTTCTGGGAAATTTAATTGGGTACACAGGCACTACCAAGGAAATAAGCATTCACCTAAAACTGGACACCGGGATGCACCGCCTTGGCTTCGAGGAGCCGGATATGGCAGAGCTTTGTACTATTCTTCAATTGCACCCCAACCTAAAGGTCGCCTCTGTTTTCTCCCACCTTTCTGCCAGCGATAATCCTGTGCACGATGCATTTACCCACCGTCAGGCTAGTTCTTTCCAAGCTATGTACGATCAAATCTCATTAGCACTGGGCTACCGACCCATTCGGCACTTGGTCAATAGCAGTGGAATTGCGCGGTTCAAAGAATACCACTTCGAAATGGTCCGGTTGGGAATCGGCCTTTATGGGGTAGATGGTAGCCCCATTCAAGCCCAACTAAAGGTCGTTAACACCCTTAAAACTGCCGTCAGCCAAGTAAAAGTGGTGCCCGTAGGCGATTCGGTAGGATACAACCGTAACTCCGGTGTGCTTTTAGAAGAAAAACAAATTGCCACCATTCGGATTGGCTATGCAGATGGGTTTTTACGGCTGGCAGGTGGAGGTCGATATCAAGTCCGAATCGGCAACCAAATGGTTCCTACAATCGGGAATATCTGTATGGATATGACAATGATCGATATCACCGGATTGCAGGAGGTAAGGCCGGGAGATGAGGTGGTAGTTTTTGGGGATCGTCCCACCGTCCAGAACCTCGCTTCTTGCTTGCAAACCATTCCTTATGAAGTTTTCACCAATATATCCGATCGGGTCAAGCGCGTGTATATTCAAGAATAAGAAGTATGTTTGCAGATTAAACCATAACTTTTAACCGTATGGCAACTACAAAAGCGCATTTATTATACGTAGAAGACGATGAAAGTCTTCGTTTTGTAACCTGTGATAACCTGGAATTGAACGGCTATTCTGTGACGCTCTGCGAAGATGGGAAAAAGGCCATGGAGGTAATAAAATCAGGCCAGCGTTTTGATCTATGTATCCTCGATGTGATGCTTCCCGAAATTGACGGGTTTGAGTTGGCCAAAGCTATCCGGGAACGGGATGATCAGGTGCCCATCTTGTTTTTGTCAGCCAAAAGCATGAAACAAGACCGCATTCACGGTTTATCGATTGGTGCCGACGATTACATTACCAAACCTTTTAGCATAGAAGAGCTGTTGCTCAAGATCGAAATTTTTCTTCGTCGCTCCAGAGTTAATGGAAGTGTTCAGACGGATCATCCGGTACTGATCGGAGCGTATACGTTCGATTATAAAAACCTCAGTTTAACTGCTGAGGACTTCACAGAGACCCTCACCCAAAAGGAGGCAGATCTGCTAAAACTCCTATTTGAGCATAAAAATCAGGTAGTGAAACGTTCCTTTATCCTTGAAACCATTTGGGGGAAAGATGATTACTTCTTGGGAAGAAGCCTGGATGTGTTTATCTCGAGGCTTCGAAAATACCTCAGCAAGGACGAGCGGATCAAGGTGGAAAATATCCATGGGGTTGGGTTTAAATTTCGGTTGGACTAACCGTAACCAACAAAATAGAAAACGAAAAAGGGGCACTCTAAACGAGCGCCCCTTTTTTATTGGCTTAAAAAGTACCGCCCGACGATTGCGTCGGGCGGCCCCAAAACCAAATGAAAACAATCTTCCTACCAGGTTAATAAAAGGCTTTCAGGGAATAATAACGAACTTGGTAAGTGTCATTTAATTGTGCAAATTTAGGGTATCAAGTGAATTTCTTGCAAGTTTTTTGAATATTTTTTTTAAAAAAAGGAGAAAATAAACGTTAGCTCCTGATTCTGAGTGCCTTAAATTGGTTTTACAACCGAATTCGGCCGGAAGTAAAGGACTTTGATGGCCGAATTTGTACTGTTTGCCAAGGAAAAACCCTCGGCTCATCATTCGTTTTCAAACGGGGTAAATCTGCCATTATATTTGTCCGATAAGGTTATATAAAACAGTACTTTTGCAGAACGATATTTTTGCTTTGCCAACGGTTGGTCCGCAAGCACGAAATACCTAAAATTAACGAGATAAGTTGATGTCTTGGCCATCCTTTATCTGTATATTTGCTAACTAAATAGATCCTTCATTGATATGCATTACATTTTAAACACAGTACACTCTGTTAACCGCTATTTTATTTTGGCGGTATTGGCCTTTGTCTTGTTCCGCGCGTTCAGCGGATGGTTGGGCAAGCGTCCTTATGAAAAGGCGGATAAAGCAGCTGGTGGAGCCCTTCTTGGACTCGCACACCTTCAGTTACTCTTGGGGCTGATCCAATATTTCTTTACCAGCGCTTATACCCAAGCTGCCTTTGCAGATATGGGAGCGGCGATGAAAAACCCAATCATGCGCTATTTTGCAGTTGAGCACATTGCTGCTATGCTATTAGCAGTGGTATTGATTCAACTGGGCCGTACTTTTTCAAAAAAGAAATCTTCAGACCTTGAAAAGCACAAGACAGTTGCCATATATACAAGTATCGCAACCCTCATTATTGTGGTGACCTTGGCGCAAAAAGGTATTTTATTTGGATCCCTTTCCTAGAGGACACCCGCCATATTATTAGAGAGAAAAGCCTGTTGGTCCCTATGCGGTTCAACAGGCTTTATTATTTGGCAACTTGAGTCTATTGCGCTCAAAACGTTGGCTGTTTCTGCTTTACTGCTTACCTTTCGTTTCAAACAATCGAACGTATGGAGCAGCAATATGGCTTTATAAGCCTAGAATTAGAAGATTTTCGTACCTGGATTAAGCAGCATCAAGTAGCAAGAACCTTGCTTTATGTGCAACAGCACCACACTTTTATTCCAGATTACTCCCATTTTACCGGTACTAATCACGCTGAGCTTCAGCGAAATATGCAACGTTTTCACCGTACCCAGAATGGTTGGGCCGACATCGCTCAGCATTTTACGGTTTTCCCGGACGGGCGCATTTTGACGGGTAGGTCACTGGAAAAGGCCCCTGCCGGTATTTATGGGTTTAATCAACATGCAATTTGTATTGAAAATCTGGGAAATTTTGATCTGGGAGGGGATGTCATGCGACAGGAGCAACGCGTGGCAGTGGTTGGTCTGACGGCTGCACTTGTAGAGCGGTTTTCTATCCCGCCTACCAGCCGCCATATTGTATACCACCATTGGTTTGATCTGGCCTCTGGGCAACGGACCAATGGATCTGGCCGCACAAAAAGTTGTCCTGGAACCGCGTTTATGGGAGGAAATAAGCTAGTAGATGCCGAGCAGTATTTTTTGCCAATGGTCAGGTCGGCAATGCCTGCCTCCCAAATCGAAAGTCGGGCACCTTTACGCTACTATGCAGCGGTCTCCTCCTCCACTGCTTCCATTCGAAATCAACCCTCTAGGTCTGGTAAGAAGATCAACCTGGTAGAACACGGTGCGGTGTTGCGCATTTATGATTCCCACCGAGGCTGGCTGCGACTCTCCGCCCAACAAGAAGAATGGATTTGGGGAGGAGCCGTAGTTCGAGTGGAGCGGGCGGTGGTTAGCGCCCCTCAATTGAACATTCGCTCAGGTCCTGGTACCCAGTTTCGAATCGTAGGCTCCCTATTGGAAGGACAAGACGTGTTTGTTTATGAGCGGAGGGCAAACTGGTTTCGAATCAGCCCAGATCTCGGAGGTTGGGTGGCTGGCAGGTACCTAGCGATGGTTTAATCACCTACATCCAGTAGACCAATCCTAACTGGATACCGGTGGTTTGAAGCTGGGGTAAACGAGCTTTTCCGATACCTTTTCGCTGAAAATCACCTGCAATGGTGGGCTCCAAGGAAAAACCTACTTTGGGAAAGGGCTTAAATTCCAAACCTGCGCTCAACAAGTAACCCATAAAAAAAGTGCCTCTGGAGGCGTTTTGGATTTGAAAGGCTCGATCAGGGTCCCCCGGCTGAAACCGCCCATTCTGTGAGCTACTTTGCTGAATTGCCAGCTGTTGACGGGCTATAAAGGTGCCGACTAGACCCGCCTTGGCTTTTAGATGGAAAGGTCCATTCCCCATACGGGCAGTCCCAAGCACCGGGAAGCGAATAAGGTCGAGCGATTCTTTACTAGCCACTTGAAGTGCTAGCGGTTCTTCTGGATTGACTAACCCATTATCTTGCTGATCCACACGGACGGTTACTGCAGCTTCCCCAGCGTACGTTTCGAGCTGATAAGAAAAATCGAATTGTGGTGGACTAGGAAAGGAGGGGGAATGTGGGCGACCATCCCGCATTCTAAACTCGGGCCGGTGGATGCTACTTTTCTCGATTTTTCGGTAGGTAAGGCCTGTTTCAAACCCCCAATTAGACGGGAATGTTTTTCCAATCAAAAAGGAATAATCCTGGATTTCCAGTTGAGGGTCGCTGTTTTGCCAGCGTGGAGG
>CANHDG010000069.1 GCA_947459365.1 Saprospirales bacterium | reverse complement strand
GACTGGCATGGGCTGTTGTCCATGCGGCGAACTTTGAAGTAAACCTGGCTGCAGTTGTCGTAAGAACCGTCGTCAAATGTAAGAGCATTTACTTGAGCAGTTCCGTCGATACCCAAAGCAACTTGTGTGAACTCATCACACACCGCTACTGGAGGAGTTTGGTCTTCTACAGTAAGGTCAAACTGGCAAGAGCTTGAATTGCCGCAGTCATCATATGCAGAATAAGTAACTTTGTGGTTACCAACTGGTAAACATGGAGTCAAACCGTAGTTAGCCATTGTGTCACGGTCCCAAAGGTTGTTACCTGGGAAAGTAGACAATGAACCATTCAAGTCATGTGTAGCGATCAAATCACCAGTGTACTGGTCATAAACCTCAACGCGAGCAGTCACGCGGTTAATGCGTGAGCAGTTCTCATTCATTACTACGTTTGGAAGATCAACTGTAGCACAGCAAGTGTACGCGTCAGTAGAAACAGTCATATCTTCTGGGCAAGTCCAAGTTGGACCAGCCATGTCAACAACTTTGATCAACTGGATGTAGTACTGTGGGTTCTGGCTTGGAGGGAATGGTGATGTTGGTGTACACCAGTCATAAACCGTCCAAGTACGAAGAATTTTGTACGTTCCGTCGCAAACTGGAAGAATCTGGTCAGCATAAGTAGCCTGCAGTTCGCAGAAAGCTGGACTTGGGTAGATAGTGAAATCTACGTTGTTGAACGTAACGTAAGGAGCACCAGTAGCAGCAGGAGAAGTCACTGGGTTAGAGCAGCTAACTTCAACGTCTTCTGGGAACTCAACGTCAGCAACGTGTGAGCGCTCCAAGTAAACAAACTGAGTGCAAGAGTTGGTGTTACCCTGAGCATCAGCAACCGTCCAAACACGACGAACATAACCACTCAAGTCGCCCTGCTGAACCGTTCCGCAAGGAAGGTCAAACCAAGTGTCAACGAAAGTGCGAGTTACACCTGAGCAGTTGTCAGATGCAGTAGGGAAAGCTTCGCTGATTCCCAATGTGTTCGCCAAGAAAGATGGAGAATAGTTAGAAGAAGCACATGTCGTGTAGATGTCTTCGCACTCGATCTCAGGAACGAGTTTGTCTTCTACAAGAATGTAGCCCCAGCACATGTTACCAGAATTCAGGTCGCGAACGCGAACAGAAATGGTCTGGCCAATGTGTGCGCTAGTAGCAACGAAGTTACCAGAAGCTGGTACCCATACGTTGTTAATCTTAGCCTGCACCTGGAAGTTGCCGTTCGGGCAATACTGGTTGTAGGTCCCCTCTAGAATCATATCCTCGTTCAAAGTAACGGAACAATCTTCGTCAAGAGAGATCTGCACGAGGTTGTTGCAGGTCAAGGAACACTGAGCAGAGGCATTAAAGCCTGCAAACGCAGTGAGCGCTAGCACCATCAACCAACCCCAGAAATTCTGAGCGAGAGTAGAATTCGCTTTTCTCATGAGATTAGAAAAATTTAAATAGTTAAATGAAAACGTTAAGTTAAGGAAATAAAAAAAATGTAATTTATATGAAAACAGCTCTGGAGTGGGTTGGAACCCTCACAGAGCAACAATCAAATCCACTAAAAGTAGAACCATTTTGGGTCCCATTAAAATTAAGCAACATGACCTGAGGCGCGGGTGCAGTTTTTAAACAATCTAGATTAGACATTAAAACAACGCGATGATTAAACAAACTAGATGGCAAAGGTAATTCAAAGATCTTAACAGACAATGTATAGATAGATTAATTTTTTTAAGTAATAAATATATAACAAAATTATGCCAAGCATTGTTGCGCTTATACCCCTTTTAGGGTAGTTTATCTGGCGCCTATAATTAATTGGTTGTCATACACCATCTTCACCAAACTTGCCGTGCTGTTCACTTTGAGCTTCCGCATGATGTTCTTCCTGTGTACACTCACCGTTTGATCACTTATATACAATTTGTCAGCAATCTCCTTATTACTCATCGCCTGACCAATATAACGCACTATTTCAACCTCCCTTTTAGTCAATCCAAATCGCTGAGCAAACCGATACTCATAGTCCGCAACCGCATTTTTACCTGCTTTCACTCCAGTATCACTAGATGAAACCCCTCTGCCCAAATATTGGCGACCTTCACTTATCTCAGAAATTGCCCTACGAAGCTCGTCCTTTGAAGCGGTTTTTAATAAATAACCGTCCGCTCCCTCTCCCATTACCTCCGAAATAACCATTGGATCATTCTGTTCAGAAAATAACAGCACCCTCAAGCCTCCGAACCGTTTCTTAATGCCCAAAAGCCAATCCTTCCGCTCGTGATTTGGCAAACTAGGATCCAAAAGCAATAAATCGGTAGGTGCTTCTGCTAAATAACCTTCTACCTGCTCTGTCGTACGGGCAACAGCCGTTACGGTGAACAACATTTGATTGGCAGGTACAGATAATACGGTGCGAATCCCCTCCGCAAACAGCGGGTGATGGTCAGCGACCAATACTCGAAATGATCTCATAAATGATAGGCAGCTATTAAACCGACTGATAGGGGGGAGGGACTTTCCTATTAGCAATTTTCGTGCCACACTACTCATTCAACAAAACAAAGAACAAAAAGAAAAGCGACTGAACCAATTAAGGATCAATCGCTTCTGTTAGAGGTTTCCAGCGGATTCGAACCGCTGTAGCAGGTTTTGCAGACCTGTGCCTAACCGCTCGGCCAGGAAACCCTTAATCGGGCGGCAAAGATACATGCACCTCTTTCAAATTCGCAACATCTTCAGGAAAAGTTTTTTAAAAAAAATAATTTTATACACTCCAACAGCCAATTAATCCAAAGGCGCGTCTAACTTTGTCGTTTAATTATCCAATAAAGTATTTTGGATATTCTTTATCCTTCAAAATAGAACGTATGCGCCTGTCTACTCAAGATTACATTGTATTCTTACTGTATTTCATAGTGGTATCCAGCTACGGTTACTGGATCTACAAACGTAAAAAATCCAGTGAATCCACTGCAACTGACTTCTTTTTAGCAGAGGGCTCTCTCACCTGGTGGGCAATCGGGGCTTCTCTCATAGCATCCAATATCTCAGCAGAACAATTCATCGGTATGTCGGGCTCCGGGTTCGCCATGGGCTTAGCTATTGCCTCCTATGAATGGATGGCCGCCGCTACACTCATCGTCGTAGCCATCTTCTTCATGCCCGGATATATCCTGAATAAAATTTATACCATGCCCCAGTTTCTTGAAAAAAGATACAGTAAACTGGTGGCAACCATGATGGCCGTTTTCTGGCTACTGGTTTATGTGTTTGTTAACTTAACCTCAATCCTGTACCTGGGAGCCATCGCTGTCTCCACGATCTCAGGTTTTGACTTTTTCTATTGTACCGCTTTCTTGGCTTTATTCGCCATCGTCATTACCCTCGGCGGAATGAAGGTAATCGGCTATACCGATGTGATTCAAGTAGCCGTACTCGTTCTTGGGGGTTTAGTCACAACCTACTTGGCGCTAGAACTGGTCGCAAATCAATTTGGCACTTCCGGAATGCTCGCAGGTTTAAACAAAATTACCGAGCAGGCACCCACCCACTTCCATATGATTTTTGATGAGTCCAACCCTCATTATAAAGACCTGCCAGGACTAACTGTTTTGTTTGGGGCAATGTGGGTAGCCAACCTCAACTACTGGGGCTGTAACCAATATATCACTCAGCGTGCACTCGGCGCCAGCTTACCCACCGCCCGAAATGGCCTTCTTTTTGCCGCATTCCTAAAAATGCTAATGCCTATTATAGTAGTACTCCCAGGTATCGCAGCCTACGTCCTACACCAACAAGGTATGTTTCAAGCTGAAATGGTTGACAGCGCAGGCACCGTAAAACCTGATAAGGCCTACCCCGTACTACTCAATTTACTGGGCCCTGGCCTAAAGGGGCTCTCTTTTGCAGCACTTACCGCTGCAATTGTAGCATCTCTAGCTGGTAAAGCCAATTCAATTGCTACCATCTTTACTCTAGATATCTACAATAAATACGTCGACCAATCCGCAGGAGAAGAAAAACAAGTCCGAATCGGACGCTGGGCAATCATCCTGTCCATGGTGGTTGCGGTACTAGTCGCACCTCAACTACAACGATTAGAACAGGGCTTCCAGTTTATTCAAGAATTCACTGGACTGATCTCCCCTGGTGTAGTTGCCATTTTCCTACTCGGCTTCTTCTGGAAAAGGGCTACGGCGAACGCCGCACTAGTTGCTGCCTTAGCAACCATCCCACTGGGATTTGGAATGAAGGCCTTCTTGCCTGATATCCCTTTCCTCGACCGAATGGGCTGGGCTTTCCTCTTACTCCTCGCTATGATGGTTGTCATTAGCCTACTAGATCCAAAAAGCAAAAACAACCCAAAAGCCCTGGAAGTCAATCCAAGTCTTTTCAAAACAACCCCTTTCTTTACTATCGGAGCCCTGCTAATTCTCGGTGTGCTTGCAGCGCTTTACATTGTTTTCTGGTAAACGAATGAGGGTTATCCCGTAATAGGCGTGGAAAAAAAAGAAGAATTGCTAGTTTTAAAAAATAGGTTTGTTTGTATCCACGGGCACTTTTACCAGCCCCCAAGAGAAAATGCTTGGCTGGAGGCTGTAGAAGAACAAGAAAGTGCCCACCCTTGGCATGATTGGAACGCACGCATCAATTTCGAATGCTACGCACCCAACGCCGCCGCCCGTATCCTGGACAACACAGGCGCCATTAGTAAAATCCGAAATAATTACAATCGGATTTCTTTCAACTTTGGCCCAACCTTGTTGTCCTGGATGCAGGAAAACGACCCGGAAGCATACGCATTACTCCTAGCCGCCGATCAGAAAAGCAGTCTCCGGTTCAATGGCCATGGATCCGCACTCGCGCAGGTCTACAGTCACCTCATTATGCCATTAGCGAACTACCGAGATAAGGTAACACAAGTAGCCTGGGGAATTCAAGATTTTCAACACCGCTTCAAACGGGCGCCAGAAGGAATGTGGCTGGCAGAAACGGCAGTCGACACCGAAACTTTGGAAGTTCTGGCAGCAAACGATATCCGATTCACTATCCTGGCCCCTCGACAAGCAAAAGTAGTAAAAAAAATAGGCGCTGACGACTGGATACCGGTTTCCGCAGAATCTATTGATACCAGACGCCCTTACTGGTGTCATTTGCCCAGTGGTCGAAAAATAGCTATCTTTTTTTACCATGGAGGCGTTTCTCAAGCCGTGGCCTTCGAGCGATTGCTCAATAATGGTAAAAACTTCGCGGAGAGAATTCTATCAATCCTGGATCGTGAAAGCGCAGAACCCCAACTCGCACACATCGCTACTGATGGGGAAAGCTATGGCCACCACCACCGGTTTGGCGAAATGGCCCTAGCCGATGCCCTAAATCATATTGAAGATAAAAAACTCGCCATACTTACTAATTACGCTGAATTCCTTCATCGTTCCCCCCCCACTTGGGAAGTCGGCATTCACGAAAACTCCTCCTGGAGCTGTGTTCATGGCGTGGAGCGGTGGAAAAATGACTGCGGATGTAACTCCGGAAGAGCAGGATGGTACCAAAAATGGAGAAAACCGCTCCGAAATGCCCTCGATAACCTCCGAGATAAACTAATCCCAATCTACGAAAAAGAGGCCGCAAGACTTCTAAGAGACCCTTGGGCAGCCAGAAATGACTACATTAAAGTCGTTCTTCACCAACACAGTGAATCCAGTATTCGTGCTTTCATCGACCAACATGCACGAAGAAGCCTAAGCGAGGAAGAGCGAACGCATATACTTCGTCTGCTGGAAATGCAACGCCATGCTCTGCTAATGTACACCAGCTGCGGATGGTTCTTCGATGAAATATCTGGTATTGAAACCAACCAGATCCTCCAATACGCGCTCCGAGCAATGGATTACGCCCAAGATATTTGTGGTGTTAAACTCCATGAATCGTTCGAACAGCTCTTGGCAGAAGCCCCTAGCAATGTTTTCACCAATGGGGTAGAAAGCTACCTACAACAAGTAGTCCCATCAAGGGTAACCTTAGAACGAGTCGCTATGCACTTCGCTGTAGCCTCCCTGTTCGAAGAACATCCAGAAAAACTGAATCTGTTTAACTACACCAATACTGTCCTGTTCTTTGAGAAAATTGAAGCAGGAACCCCTAGCTTGGTAGGTGGAAGGCTCCAGATCCGGTCAAAACTGACTGGCTATGAACGGACCTTTTCCTTCGCTGTCCTATACCTCGGTCAACAACATATCATCGGAAGCATCAGCGAAACCATGAATGCCTCCTCCTTCGACCAAATGTGGGACTTGACTGCCCGGTATTTCAGAAAAGCAAGCCTGGGAGAAACCATCAGTGCACTCCAAAAATACTTTGGACCTGAAAAATTTACCCTCTCCAGCCTTTTCAAAGATGAAAAAATAAAAATTATTCGGGAAATAACCGACGCAAGTATGACCGTAGCCGATGCAGGCTTCAAAGACGTATACAAGGATAACTACCAACTTATCACCGGGCTCGAAGAGGAAGGACTGCCTGTCCCAGATACTTGGCGCAACGTCGCTGCTTATGTGCTCAATAGTGACTTACTTCAATTCTTCCAATCACAAGAAACCCTAGACCCTAGACGACTTAAACGAATCGCCCAGGATATAAAAAGATGGGAAATTAAACTAACAGACCAAGATGCTGTTCAACATGCAATCAGCACCAGAATCTACTCCGAAATCTCGAAACTAAGCTTCGAACCAACTTCACTCCCCCGAGTAAAATGGCTCATAGAAGTTATATCCACCATCCAACAGCATACCAGCCTTCAACCCGATATCTGGCGCTCGCAAAATGTCTTTTACCTGTTTACTAAAGGCTACAGAAAAGGACTCTGGAACTTTGCTAATGAAGATTGGCGGAGTACTTTCGAACAATTGGCAACACTCTTAAAGGTACAACTCAAATAAATTAGGTCTAACTTATTGATCATAAACCCTTTTATATGAAAAATAGCTTAAAAATTGCACTCCTCGCAATAGCATTACCCATTTTCTCTCAAGCACAATCACTTGAAATATCCGAAAAGAACCTGAATAAACATGTATACTACCTCGCTTCCGATAAACTTAAGGGTAGAGGAACCGGAACGCCAGAAGAAGAAAAAGCAGCTAAATACATCTCAAAACAATTTAAAAAAGCAGGACTTAGCCCAAAAGGCAATAATGGCTGGGAACATACCTTCACCCATAAAAAATCATCCGACCCACACGGAATGACGCAGGATGGACCCAAACTCGAATGCCGCAATGTAGTCGGATATCTAGATAACGGTGCACCTTACACCATCGTAATTGGAGCGCACTACGATCACCTCGGACTAGGACATGACCATAACTCTCTCGACGCCAACCCCGTTGGAAAAATTCACAACGGCGCAGACGATAATGCCTCCGGAACTGCAGGAGTGATCGAAATGGCCAATTACTTCGCTAATAATGGCATAAAAGAACAACATAACTTTCTCTTCATCTGCTTCTCCGGTGAAGAACTAGGCCTCGTAGGATCTAAGAAATATACCGAAAATCCAACCATCGACCTTGAAAAAGTCAGCTTCATGATTAATATGGATATGATTGGCCGACTAAATGAAGAAAAAAGACTGGTGATTGGTGGCGTCGGAACATCTCCTTCTTTCGTACCTGCCATCGATGGCCTCCAAACAACTATTGGTATTAAAAAAGATAGCGCAGGGATCGGCCCAAGCGATCACACCTCCTTCTATCTCAAAAATATTCCGGTCCTATTCGCTTTCACTGGCCAACACTCCGACTACCATAAGCCCTCAGACGATGCCGATAAGGTCAATTATGCAGGTCTGAAAGAGGTGATTACTCTAGTTAAATCAATCATTGAAGTCCTCGATAAAGAACCTAAACTTACCTTTCAAGCCACCAAATCAAAAGAGTCAGATACTCCGCGATTTAAGGTCACCATGGGAATCATGCCTGACTACACCTTCAGCGATCCAGGTGTAAAAGTGGATGGAGTCACCGAAGGCAAACCAGCTTCAAAAGCAGGACTCCAACAAGGGGATATTATCCTAGAACTCGGTGAATTCCAAATCACCGATATGCAGGCGTATATGAAAGCCCTAGCAGCCCATAAAAAAGGAGATACTGTAAAAGTAAAAGTAAAAAGAGGCGCTGAATCAAAAGTAATGGAGGTTACTTTTTAAACAGCAAGCAAACTAAAGCGTTCTATAAGAATGATATCTACAATTCTTATCGCGGGAGGAACAGGTCTGGTTGGCCGAAGACTCATAGAACTGCTTGAACAACAAGGGAAAACCGTCCGCCTGCTCACCAGATCGCCAAAAGGCAAGAACCAGTTTGCTTGGGATCCTGCAAAAGGCACTATCGATGAGCAGGCCGTATTCGGTGTCGATGCTGTCATTAACCTAGCGGGCGCTGGCATCGCAGATGCCAGGTGGACAACAGCTCGAAAAAAATTACTCATCGACAGCAGGGTACAAAGCACTAACCTGCTTCATCAAACGTTCGTCAAAACAGGATCTAAACCCTCCGTCTACCTGTCCGCGTCTGCGATAGGAATTTATGGGAACTCAGGAGAGGAGATCCAAACCGAAGACCAAACAATTGACCAACAGCCTAATCGGCCTTTTATGGTAGATTGCTGCGACCAGTGGGAAAAAGCCGCAATGGATATCGAACAAGAAGGTATCCGAACCGCACTGTTCCGAATTGGTATTGTCCTGGATAAAAACGGAGGCGCATTAGCAGAAATAAGCAAGCCCATCCACTTCGGTTTAGCCGCTTATTTCGGCGATGGCAAAGCTTGGTACTCTTGGATTCATAATGACGATTTGTGCAACCTGCTAATCTGGGCAGTACAAAATCATGACATCAAAGGTATCTATAATGCAGTAGCGCCTAACCCCGTCCGAAACCTTGAGTTTGTAAAAACCACCGCGTTCGCAATGAAAAAATGGGCAATTCCCGTCCCAGCCCCCTCTTTCGCCCTCCAACTTCTAATGGGGGAAATGGCTGCAGTGGTCCTTAATAGCAATCGAGTGAGTGCCAATAAACTACTTTCAGCAGGATTTCATTTCGAGTATCCAACCCTAAAAGAAGCCTTAGTTAATGTGTACAAATAAAACCCACCACCACCCTGCATGAATCGCATCAGTGTCTTCGATATTTTTAAAATTGGCATCGGTCCCTCTAGCTCCCATACCATGGGACCTTGGCGAGCCGCTCAACGCTTTACCAGAGAGATCCAACTAGATCGAGTGGCCGCCATTCGTGTCGACCTCTATGGCTCTCTCGCAAAAACAGGAAAAGGACACGGCACAGACTTGGCTGTCCTCCTGGGATTAAACGGCGACGACCCCGTTACCATCCCTGTTGAAAAAGTTCAGCCAACCATCGATCATATTAACCAATCAAAAAATATCCAGCTCGGCGGCAAAAAAACAATTCAATTCAATCCTGAATTAGATATTGTCTTTCATTTAGATCAAAGCCTACCCTACCACGCAAACGGGCTAACCTTCACCGCATTTTATGATCAGGATGAAGGACTCAGCCAAACGTACTTCAGCGTCGGAGGAGGATTCGTAGTCAAAGAAGGGGAAGAAAACGCCACTTCAGATGTAACACTTCCCTACCCCATCGATCATGGAAAAGACCTTGAACGTTGGTGCCAACTTACCCAAAAACCAATTTCAGCAGTCGTCTGGGAAAATGAGCTCATCTGGCGATCTTCCACTCAAATCAAGTCTGACTTACTTCATATCTGGGAAGTAATGAAGCAGTGTATCTACAATGGATGCCACACAGAAGGCATCCTGCCAGGGGGATTGAACGTTATCAGACGAGCTAAACCCCTCGCTCAGACCTTAATCAAAGGCCGCGTTTACCACAACGCCGATGAGTGGATCCGACAAATCTGCCGAGGAGGACACACCTTCCAAGAAACCCTCAAGTGGGTAAGCTGCTTCGCACTCGCTGTTAATGAAGAAAATGCAGCCTTCAGCCGAGTAGTCACCGCTCCTACCAATGGAGCTGCCGGAGTAATCCCCGCTGTCTTAATGTATCATGTGTGCTTTAGTGACAATTTCACCGAAGAAGATATTATTCGATTCCTACTCACCGCAGCTGAAATGGGTAGCATCTTCAAAAAGGGTGCAACCATATCTGCTGCAATGGGCGGATGCCAAGCAGAAATAGGAGTCTCCTCCGCCATGGCAGCCGCCGGATTAACCGAATGTTTAGGCGGTTCTCCCGAACAAGCCATCATGGCAGCTGAAATTGCTATGGAGCACCACCTCGGACTAACCTGCGATCCCATCGGTGGTCTGGTTCAAATCCCCTGCATAGAACGGAATACCATGGGAGCCATTAAGGCCATTACCGCCGCTCAAATCGCACTAGAAAGCGATCCTACGAAAGCAAAAGTAAGCCTAGATGCCGTCATCAAAACGATGAAAGAAACAGCCGAAGACATGAGCTCCAAATACAAAGAAACTTCTGACGGCGGCCTGGCGCTCAACATCCCCGTCAATGTTGTAGAATGCTAACCATTATTTTCCAATTCTATGTACCTAAAACTCATCTCCACCCTTCTACTCACCAGCCTCCTGCTGGCATGCAACGACCGTAAAGAAGTCACCGCTCTGCAAACTGAAACCGAATATATCCACGACGAAGCAATGAAGCTGATGGGGCCAATGAACGCACTCGTCCGAGACCTAAAAAAAGAGCTCGCCGAAATCGATTCTACCTCCGCACGATTCGACTCTATACAGCAAACCATCCTGTTCGCTAAACGGGCAGAGTCCGATATGATGGAGTGGATGAAAAACTATAAAGCACCAACAGAATCAGTATCCAAAGAGGAAGCTATAAGCTACCTAAACCAACAAAAAACGGCTATCGAAAAAAATGCTCAAGACTTGCAAGAGGCAACCAATCGAGCCAAATCACTTATTGAAATAAGATAATTCGCCCATCATCCCGTAAATATCCCAAGCAAAACGAACCAAAACCCCAAAAATTACCAATAAAAAAAGTCCCCGGATAAACGTGTTCCCCCTTAAAACAGCCATCCGACTGCCTACATAAGAACCTGCCACATTGCAGACCATCATCGGTATGGCTAAATGGTATAAAACATATCCACTAGAAATGAAAAACACCAAAGAAGAAGCGTCCGCAACCACATTTACGATCTTCGAAATCGCAGAGGCACGTAAAAAACTGTAGCCCAAGATACTCACAAAACCAAAAACCAATAAACTACCAGTACCCGGACCAATCAATCCGTTGTACAAACCCAAAACCCCACCAATCGCAGCCCCAGCCCAAGGCTCCATTCCAATACCATATTTCAACTGCTCCTTGTCTCCAAACTGTTTGTTGGTATACGTATAAACCGCAATTAATAATATCAAAATAAAAATAACCGGCTTCATGACCCATGTCGGAATCTGACTCTGTACTAAAGCTCCCGAATACGAACAAACTGCCGCTGAAATTGCCGCATACATCACAGTAGTCCATGGTAACCGGACCGATCGAAGGTAGTTAAACGCTGCTACAGAGGTTCCTACAGCAGAAGCTAACCGATTGGTACCAATAATACTTGGTACACTTAAATGCGGAAAAAGAACAAAAAAAGCCGGAATCTGCACTAAACCTCCTCCTCCAACTACACTATCAATAAAACCCGCTAAAAAGGCAAACAAACAAAGAATAAGCAGACTATCTAGCGAATCATAAACTAAAACTGCGTCCATGAACTCATTTTTTCGCAAATGTAACCTCAACAGTGTACCAAATTCCGTTTTTCGAATAAAAACAACCGTTAACAGCCTACTAGCGTACCTATATCTATAGAAAATAGGTAATCCCACTCTTAGCTGTACATTTACCTGATCAAAGCAACGAACACAACATGGCTTCCTAAATCCGTGTTCAGGAGATGTTCGTTCGCTTAACTATCACTTCATCAAGTAACACAACACTTGTTAACTCGTATGCAGCTTATTACCAAAACAACGGCAATCCTCGCTCTAGTGATGGCCAACCTGCCATCCATCGCCCAAGATAACTACTTCCAACAAAAAGTTAATTACACCATTAACGTAACCCTGGATGATAAAAACCATCAAGTCAATGGCGATATAACCATCGATTACACCAACAACGCACCGCAAGAATTGTCCGAAATCTGGATGCACATCTGGCCAAACGCCTTCAAAAATACCCATACCGCCTACTGCCATCAAACACTCCGCCAAGGATCCGAAAAATTCTACTTCTCCCCTAAATCCGATCGTGGAGAGTGTAAAATGCTCGACTTCTCCGTAAATGGTACAAAAGCAAGCTGGCACTATGACCCCAAGCACCCCGATATAGCACGGATCAAATTGTCCCAACCGCTCAAAACAGGTCAGACCATCCAAATCCAAACACCATTTATGGTGCAAATCCCAGCCTCCTTTTCCAGACTAGGACATGTTGAAACTTCTTACCAAATGACACAATGGTTCCCAAAACCAGCTGTTTTTGACCAATACGGTTGGCACCCAATGCCCTACCTCAATCAAGGTGAGTTCTTCTCCGAATTCGGCAACTTCGATGTAAAAATAACCCTACCAGAAAATTATGTAGTAGGTGCCACCGGCTCTTTAATGACCAGCACCGAACAGGAGTTCCTAACTACGAAAACAATTGAAACACAAAAAAAACTCCAAGACCTCGAAAACCAACCCAAACAAACAATAAATAAACGAAAAAAAGCCACCGAAGACCCCTTCCCCGTCTCCTCTACGACGTTCAAAACACTCCACTACCATGCCGAAAATGTACATGACTTCGCCTGGTTCGCCGATAAACGATTCCTGGTGGTCAAGGACACCGCACGTCTAGCCTCCGGCAAAACCGTCGACTGCTGGGCAATGTTCACCCAAAGTGATGTAAAACACTGGAAAAAAGGCGCATTCTACGTCAAAAGAGCCATCGAATTTTACTCCGAACACGTTGGAGACTACCCTTGGCCCCAAGCTACCGCAGTACACTCCGCCCTAAGTGCTGGAGGAGGAATGGAATACCCAATGGTGACAGTGATAGGAAACACAGACTCCGACTATAGCCTCGACCAGGTTATAACACATGAGGTGGGTCACAACTGGTTCTATGGTATCCTTGCCTCCAATGAACGCGACCACCCCTGGATGGACGAAGGCCTCAACTCCTACTACGAACAACGATACCTCCGAACCTATTACGGGGATGCAAATCGGAGTATCAGCCTTCCTAAAACACTTTATGACCCCCAAAAGCACGGAGACCTCATGGAGACTGGCATTCTGCTACTCGCCCGCATCGGCGAAAACACCCCTCCAGACCTGAATTCCGACGAGATGACCAACGCTGCCTACGGCCTTCAAGTGTACATGAAAACAGCCCACAGCCTACGCTGGCTCGAAAACGCCGTCGGCACAAACCAATTTGATGCCGCCATGAAAAATTATTTTCAAAAATGGAGGTTCAAACATCCTTACCCCATCGACTTTGAACAAGCCCTAAAAGCGAATGGAATCGAAGCAGACTGGTTTATGAAAACCATGACGACTCGGCAAAACGCAGACCCTGCAATCGTTCGTGCCACTCAAAATGAAGATAAGAGCTATAATATAACCGTTCGCCAACGCGGAAAGCTAACCGCCCCATTCAGCATCACAGCACTAAAAAATGGTAAAGAGGTAACTACACGCTGGTTCTCCCCAACCGAAAACCAATCCATTTTCTTATTCCCAACAGTCGACGCGGATGCCTTCGAACTGAATCACCAACATTTGGCACTTGACCTCCACCACCATAATAACCACCTCAAAACAAATGGTGCCTTCAAAAAAAGCGAACCACTTGAGGTTAAATTGGTCGCCCCAGTCGAAAACCAACAGAAAAAAACCCTAGGCATTTTGCCCTGGATTGGTGGCAACCAGTACGACGGATTTATGCTGGGAACACTACTCTATAATCCAATATTACCCGGCCAACGCCTCCAATACTACTTGGCTCCTGGCTTTGCTTTTAATTCAAAAAATTGGGTAGGCGGCGCTGACCTCCGATACCGAATCATCCCTTCAAAAGGACAAATAAAAAGGATAACCAT
>CANHDG010000068.1 GCA_947459365.1 Saprospirales bacterium | reverse complement strand
TGGGCACCAATTAGTTTGGATGCTTCAATTACCGCCGACTCCGAAATCTGGCTGTCCCGTAAGGTGATATTCTCCAATACCGTTCCTGAAAACAAAAATACATCTTGTAATACCACTGCTACCCGGCGGCGAAGAGCAAAAACATCGTACTCCCGAATATCTACCCCATCTACCCGAATAACCCCAGCATCAATCTCATAAAATCGGCCCAGCAAGTTGATAATTGTAGATTTGCCACTTCCTGTAGAGCCTACAATGGCCATGGTCTCCCCTGGAGCAATCTCAAAACCCACTTTTTTCAAAACAGGTGTATCCTCATTATAGGAAAAAGAAACATCTTCAAAGGAAACCGCCCCATTCAATTTCTCAGGGTGTAAATGACCGTTGTTGGGCGCCACTTGCTCTTTGTTCAACAAACCAAATACACGTTCCGCAGCAATCATGCCCATCTGAAGATTGTTAAACTTATCGGCCAACATCCGAATGGGTCTATACAACATATTGATGTACATGGGAAAAGCCACCATAGCACCCAGTGTGACCTCCTCAGAGAGCACCCCTCGAGCTCCATACCAAACCATAAGCCCCAAGGAAAGGGCACTGATTAAATCAACTACCGGGAAAAATATAGCATACGCCATGATGCTCTTTAAGTTTGCACCCGTATAGTCGTGGTTAATTTTTTTAAACTTGTCTGCCTCCCTTTGTTCCGCATTGAATAGCTGTACAATCCGCATTCCCGAAATCCGCTCTTGTAAGAAAGCATTCATGGTTGCTACATGATTCCGCACCTTTTCATAACTTTTTCGGACACTTTCCTTAAATTGGTAGGATCCCCAAATCAACAATGGGAATACGCTCAACACCACCAAGGTGAGTTTCCAAGAGGTCGTCAACATCACCGTCAAAACCGCAACAATACTGATTAAGTCTGAAAGAATGGTAACACTCCCTTCCGAAAAAACGGTGTTGATACTCTCAATATCGTTGATGGTTCGTGTAGTACTTTGACCAATCGGAGTTTTATCAAAATAGGTCAATCGCAGGTTTAAGAGGTGCCTGAAAACACGCGTTCTAAGATCCCGCAATACCACTTGACCTAACCAATCTGCATGATATAGAAAAAAATACCGAAGGACCACTTCTAGAATTAGAATACTTAGTATGCCGCAGGCAACTAGGGTCATTCCACTAACATCCCCCACACTGATATAATCGTCGACCATCACTTGCACCAGTTTAGGACGCAAAACCGCCAAAGGCGCTAAAACAACCGTTAATACAATGGTAAGAATAAAGACTCCCCGGTACGGTCGAACCATCGACAAAACTTGCCGAAAGAGTGAAAAGTTGAATTTTGAAGATCCTGGATTTGACAAAACAAGTTTTTTTAACTTCGAAACAGAGGAATCTGCCTCAATGTTCGCAAAGGTACAGAAAACAAGCTGGATGAAAGGCCCAAACGATTTGTAAGCAAATGGCTCATGACTTTTCCTCTCACTCCTTCAAGCAGCGATTTGGTACTTTCACCCCATCTCCCTACTTTTGAATCATGATGGGTAACCGACTTTTTTTCTGCTTTCGACAGCTATCAAATTTACTTTTCTTCTTACCTATACCGCTATTGGGACAATTGGGCTGCATCGAATTTGCCAACATTGAATCCAGTCCGGTACAATGCAATAGTTTTAGGAACGGAACAATTGAAATAAAAGAGGTCGTGGGAGGAACTCCACCTTATTATTACTCGATTGATGGAAGTACTTACAGTACTCGTCCAATATTTGATTTGCTCTGGCCCGGTCTTTATGCGGTTACTGTTAAAGATTCCGTTGGTTGTGAATGGAACGCCGCTGTACAGGTAGCAGAGCCCCCTATTTTACAAGTCACTCTGGCGACAGATAAGGACAGTATTACCTCCGGGGAGTCAATACATCTACGGGCAGAAATTAACCCGATTGGTACTCTCGTGCGAACTATCAACTGGAGGCCACCTAGTCTGTTTGGTAATCCCAATCAACTAGAGCAACAAATTTCCCTTTATGAAAGCACTACTTTTTCTGTTGAAGTGGTGAACGACGCAGGTTGTACAGCCAGGGATCAGCGTTCTGTTCAGGTCCGAAAACCCACTATTTACGCTCCCAATATTATTGATTTAAGCAGCAACCAAGATGCTTATTTCACCCTTTTTTCAGATGAATTTGTCAAGCAAATCAACCTCCTCCAAGTTTATAATCGGTACGGAGGCCTTTTGTTTGAACGCCGTAATTTCCAACCAAATGATCCGATATTAGGCTGGAATGGACACCACCTTGGGAAACAAGCACCGGACGGAGTGTACGGTTGGGTGGCTGAAATTGAATATTTGAACGGACAGCGTCAAAAATCAGCTGGTTCCGTCACCGTTATTCACTAAGTGAGTTCATCGGGATCGGTGTGCAACGGCTCTTACAAGATAAAAAGGACACAATTATGATTAATTAAGGGTTGCAACCTAGTAACTTTGCAGTTTCTTGCGTGTTTCAATATTGGAACGCGCTCTTTTTTTTAAAACGGTTATGGTTTCTCTTTCTGTTTGGGTGGGCTTTATTGCCTTGGTGGTCCTGATGATGGCCATCGATTTGGGTGTTTTTAACAAACGCGATCATATTCCCTCCTCCAAGGAGGCACTCCGCAATACTGGGATCTGGATCTCACTGGCCTGCCTATTCGGTGTTTTTGTCTATTTTGCCTACGAAAATCAGTGGATGGGGTTAGGTACTTATGTGCACGAACCTATGCTGGGGGCAGAGGCAGCACTTAAATATTTCACAGGCTACCTTTTGGAAGAGGCATTAAGCGTCGACAATTTATTTGTTATGACCTTAATTTTTGCCAAATTCCGGATTCCTAAAATGTACCAGCACAAAGTGTTGTTTTGGGGTATCCTCGGGGTTTTGGTATTTAGGGGTATCCTGATAGCGGTTGGCACTAGCCTCGTCCATCAATTTATCTGGGTCTTCTACTTCTTTGGTGCGCTGTTACTTTACTCCGCTTATAAAATGGTGGGCAGCGACGAGGAGGGGCCAATTGACGAAGATGAGATCGATAAAAATAGAATTGTCAAATTGATCCGTAAAGTGTATCCAGTCTACACGAAAGGAAGCCACGGTCATTTTTTCACCATCCTGGAGGATGGCAGAAAAGCCATGACTACCCTTATGGTAACAGTCATCGTAGTAGAACTCACCGACCTGATGTTTGCTTTCGACTCCGTCCCTGCAGTACTTTCCATTACCACTGATCCATTTTTGGTCTTTACATCCAATGTATTTGCGATCTTGGGACTGCGCTCGCTTTACTTTGTACTAAGCGACTTTATGGATCGTTTTGAGCACCTTAAATACAGTTTGATTGCCATATTGTCCTTTATTGGTGTCAAAATGATTTTAATTCCTTTGCACATCCACATTCCAGTTTGGGCTTCCCTTTCTGTGATTGCGCTTATGTTGGCGGCAGGAGTCTATACCTCACTCAAACAGAATCCAGACACGGAAGCTAAATAAGTATTGGACAAAAAAATAGTTCGTCGTACATTTGCGCATGGAAAAGCATCCTAGCAACGCAAAGCCTAAATTTCTCGGCTACTCCCTCACATTTGACGACGTCCTGCTCGTTCCCGCTTATAGCGAAGTACTTCCAAGAGAGGTATCGATTTCAACACAGTTTACAAAGGGAATTACTTTGAACACCCCCATCGTGTCCGCTGCAATGGATACGGTGACGGAAAAAGAGTTGGCGATTGCCATCGCTCGTCAAGGCGGTATCGGTATCATCCACAAAAACATGACCATTGAACGGCAAGCTGAACAAGTGCGCGCCGTCAAGCGGTCAGAAGCTGGAATGATCATAGACCCAATCACCCTACATCCCGAATCAAGTGTTGAAGAAGCGCGTTCACTAATGCGCCAGCACAGTATAGGAGGAATTCCAATTACGAATAAAGTAGGCAAACTCGTAGGGATCCTGACCAACCGAGACCTTCGTTTTGAAGCCAACCCAGCCCGCAAGGTGAGGGATATCATGACCAAACGCAACTTGGTCACCACAGCGAAAGGGACAACATTGGAACAAGCTCGGGATATCCTTCAACAACACAAAATTGAAAAACTTCCCGTTGTGGATGAGGACAACCTTCTAGTTGGTCTAATTACTTACAAGGATATTATGAAAGGGGTGAACTTCCCCAACGCTTGCAAAGACTCCTTGGGACGTCTGGTAGTAGGCGCTGCGGTTGGCGTAACCCACGATCTTCTTGAAAGGGTCCAAATGCTTGTAAATGTAGGAGTAGACGTAATCTGCATTGATACCGCGCATGGTCATTCAAAGGGGGTGCTGGATGCCGTCACGCAGGTGAAGCACCACTTCCCAGAACTTCAAGTAGTGGGCGGAAATGTTGCAACCGGTGAAGGGGCATTGGCACTGGCCAAAGCAGGTGCTGATGGTGTGAAGGTAGGCGTGGGCCCAGGTAGTATCTGCACCACTCGTATCGTCGCTGGGGTAGGAGTAGCACAACTTTCTGCTATCCACAATGCTTACGAAGCGCTTAAGGGCACAGGTGTACCCATTGTAGGAGATGGCGGAATTCGATACACCGGAGATATTGTGAAGGCCTTAGCTGCAGGCGCCAATACGATTATGGCGGGCTCCCTTTTTGCAGGTGTGGAAGAAGCTCCTGGAGAGACGATCATCTTTGATGGCCGGAAATTTAAAACCTACCGTGGAATGGGAAGCCTTGCCGCAATGGAAAAAGGATCTAAAGACCGATATTTCCAAGACGTTGAAGATGATGTCAAAAAACTCGTCCCGGAAGGTATTGAAGGTCGCGTACCCTACAAAGGCACCCTACAAGAGGTGATGATTCAATACATTGGAGGCCTTCGGGCTGGAATGGGGTACTGCGGTGCTCCAACGATCACTTCGCTACAAGAAAATGCTCAATTTGTTCAGATTACCAACGCGGGCATGAACGAGAGCCACCCACATAACATCATCATTACCAGAGAATCACCAAACTACTCTAGAAGATAAAACGACTAATTGCTTTGATCAACGAACTAATCAAAAACAGAAGATCCATTTTCCCTTCCAGTTATGATCCAAGTCGACCCATCGACCGGGAATTATTGGAACAGCTGGTAGAAAACGCCAACTGGGCACCCACACACCGCCTGACGGAGCCATGGCGCTTTCAGGTGTTTCATACTCCAGAGAGCCGTCAGGAGCTTGGACAGTACTTGGCAAACTATTATAAAAACCACACACCGCCTGCTCTGTTTGCTCCCTCACAGTACGATAAAGCCCTCGAAAGCCCCGTTAAAGCTGGGGCGGTGATCGCGATTATCCTACAAAGAGATATGGATGCCCGTGTGCCCGAATTTGAAGAAATCGCAGCTGTTGCAATGGCCGTTCAAAATATGTGGCTTACTTGTACAGAAATGGGATTAGGATGCTATTGGAGCACTCCGAAATCGGCGTTAGAGGCAACAGAATGGCTAAATCTTGAAGAAGGACAACGCTGCCTCGGACTTTTTTATATCGGATGGCACAACGCTCCTGATCTTCCAGGTAAACGAGGAGATATCGAGAAAAAGACTCTCTGGCGATAGTCTTCTTTAAAGATCCGAGGGCTTGTTTGCCCTCGGATCTTTAAATTTCTTTTACGGGACTTCTCGTCCATCTAAATCCTCCAACTGGTAGCGCAAAATGACAGTGCTCATTAAGCGCTGTGCATCCCGCACATCTGAGTACCCATTCTCCACAAGCGCCCCCAACCAATCCTCTAAGCTCGCATTTCGGTCCACAAGTGCCTGGGCCCAACGAGTGGCCGAAATACTAGAACTAGCATTTCGGAAACTTTCCCAAGCCGTTTCATACCTTCGGTAACAATACATTCCAATCTCCACCTTTTTGCCCTCCCAACCAGAGCCGCATTGAAAAGCGAAGTAATTATGATGGGTTCTCGTCAACGCACGATGCCCTGAAAAACTGTTAACATACGCCAACGCAAGTAAAACAGAGGCCGGGATGCCATACTTTGCTTGCTCTGTCTGAACCACCTTGGAGAACCTCTTCAAAAATGCACGCTCCTCCTGCTCCTCCACTTCTGGAAAAATACTGACCATAGTGGTACTGCCGCTGGATATTCCTAGTTCAGCCACCTCTTTTGTTTTATTTTCCGCCTTCGCAGGAAAAGTGAAGGCAGAAGCACCCTTATTCGACGGTAACAGCTCCTTGCTAAAATAAATCAACCCGAGTAGTAACAATCCAAGGTAAAACCAATGTTTTAATAAAAAAGCAATCATATCGTTCTACTTTATAGCTAAAATCATATTCAAATCTATTGTAACTCGTTCAAATGGGACGGCTACTAGATAATTCCGCTACAAATATAAAACAATTCGTTTTTTATTTAAAAACATTTTGTTTATTATTTTTCTACTCGCTACTCATTAAATACCTTTAAAGATAACAACTGTAGGCAGGGGCAAAAAAAAGCGCACAAGCAGGAATTCACCCGATTGTGCGCTATTAGTTGATTTTCAAGAATTTCTAGAAAAACAAATGGCGGTTGTCTGTCATCTCTGACGCCTTCTTCATTGCTGGCATCAAACCAGAGCGAACATAAGACTGCGCTACAGAAACTGCCTGACGGCGGAACATAGTCATGTCCGGTGGCAAATTCACTTCTGGCAAGCCACTCGCCATCTGAACCATGTAAACACCCGTCTTCCCAGCAATTGGCTTACTTACTGCACCCTTTGCCGTTGCAAAAACGGCCCCGATTACACGTGGCTCTGGACCACCCTTTGGAAGTGCTGTCTGAAGGAACGTTGCACCAAAAGAGGTATCCACCGTTACTTGGAAAGCAGCAGCAGCAGCAGCCAAGTCGGAAGTACCCTGCAATTTAGATTTTATTACATCCGCTTTTTTACGAGCTTTAATTTCAACCTCTACCTGTGGATTTGCTTTAAGCGTTGCAACCGTAGCAGCTCCTTTTGGAGAAATAGAGCGCAAAGCAACCACCACATAACGAGCATCATAGTATCCACCATTTGGATCTACAATCGCAAACACCTGCTTGGAAACATCACCAGCGTCTGTATCAGCATCGAATGCCCACTTAACGATGTCACGAGCATCTTTGCCAGCACCTAACAGTCCCACATTAAAGTCAGACGCCTTTAATGCCTGGGAAAGTTCCAATGACTTATTCTCAGAAGCCACCTTTGATTCTAACTCCGTCAGGTTTTTAACTGACTGCACTAGTTCGAGCGCCTTGTCTTTGGCAGATTGCTGGGTCGCAGCAGATGGGCGAATCGCTTCGCTAATGGTCGCCAAGCGAACAGAAGCCTGATTATTGATAAACTTCTTACCAGTAATTTCAATTAAGTGCCAACCAAACTGCGTAGCAACTGTGTATAGTTTACCCTGTTCACCGGTGTTGAAACAAACGTTATTGAACTCAGGAACCATCATTCCATTCGTAAAGTACCCAAGATCACCTCCTTTAGAACCTGAACCAGGATCTTGGCTCACAGCACGTGCAACTGCATCAAAGGCAGCACGGCCAGATTCAATCTCTTTCTTCAGACTATCAATTTTCAGTTGATTCTCAGGAGTAGCACCCTGCAATAGAATATGGCGTGCCTTCACAGAATCTGGCAATACCTTTTTAGCCAACACTTTCGCAATCGTGTACGCACCCCCATCAAGGTATGGACCCACCACAGAGTCGTTAGGGGTTCCCATGATAGAAGCTGCAAAATTAGCCGGCAACTCTTCTTTGCTTCTATAATTCACGTCGTAAATTCCGTCATTGTTCACAACAAACACAGAATCATCCTTTCCTTTCAAACCTGGCAACAGCTTCATCAAACGGTCGTAAGCAACCATCGAATCTGCAGAAGTGGCAGAAACTTCAAAATTCAGGTAGCTAACTACCCGTGTCTCCTCCAACTGATCATACAAGCGAGGATTTTCCTTTAAATACTGTGCATAATCTTCGTCTGTTACCTTAATATCACTGTCTGCAACCTTGTCGTAAGGTATACGAACATATAAGAAATCAATCCGTTGGTTGTTTTCCGCAAATACAGCCTCCGCCAACCAGTTGGGAGCATACAAGCCTTTCACCACCAAATTCATCATTTTATCCTGAATCCGCTGCTTCTGGATCTCCTTTTCTTGGAACATCCAGCGCGTGCGGAATTCTTTGTATTGCTCTTCCGCCAACTGTCCGCTCTCAATAGCTGACTTAATTTGACCCAAAGAATTCATATCAACCATCCCGTTGCTTCCACGGAAACGATCGGTAATGATCGGGCTCAAAGCTGTTCCAAACTGAAGTTCTTTCAACTCTTCCTTGGAAACACCAAGACCAAGTGGCTCCGCTTGCTCACGTACAATTGCATCCTCCACGAAATAATTCCAAACCTGCGCGCGAACCTGGTAGTCGTTACCAGTTGAGTTGGCATAAATCGCCGCCTTATATTGTTCAAACTCATCACTGCGGATCTCCTTACCGTTGACAACACCCAATGAGTTAGCATCAGCCGCCTGATAGCGCTGGCTGTTGGAAACTACGTCCATTAAAATAAATCCTCCAAGGGCCAATACCATGGTCGCAATAAGGATCCATCCGTTTTTTCGAATCGTACCGATTAAAGCCATTTTATTACAATTGATTGATAATCAAATTTTTAACAAAAAAATATGAATGCTCTTTTTAAAACAGTCGCAAAGATACATTTTTAAAAAGTAAAAATCAGTGTATTTTATGCGTGTTTTTTGCTAAAATTCAAACCAGCAGCAAGGCTTTACTGTTAATCAAAATTATGAACGTTCCTGTTTCCATATTTTGGTTTCGCCGCGATTTGCGCTTGCACGATAATGCCGGGCTGTATCAAGCCCTCACCGGACCTCACCCCGTGCTCCCACTTTTTATTTTTGACCGGACAATACTGGACGATTTACCCCATAAACAAGATGCAAGAGTCCAGTTTATCCAGGAGCAAATCAGTCAACTCCATGCACAACTCCAGGCAATTGGGAGTTCTATACTGGTAAAAATAGGGTCCCCTCAACAAGTGTGGGAGGAGCTTATGCAATCGTATCAAATAACTGCAGCATACACCAATCGAGACTACGAGCCTTATGCCTCAGATCGCGACGAGACGGTTGCCCAACTACTTGCCGTTAAAGGGATTCCGTTTCATACGTTCAAAGACCACGTTATTTTCGAAAAGGAGGAGGTTCTAAAAGATAACGGAACACCTTACACCGTTTTTACTCCCTACAGCCGCAAATGGCTGGCAAAACTCAATAGCCAGCAGGTACCCCTGGCAACGGAAATGGTCTCTCAATACCTCCTGCCCTTCCAAACAGAAGAACACTTTCATCAATTTTTACCTACTTCCCCTCTTTCCCTTCCTTCCTTGGAAGACCTGGGGTTCCAAAAATCTTCTATCCCAATTCCACCCACAACAATCCCGCAATCAATTGTTAAAAACTACGACCAAACCAGGAATTTTCCCGCATTGGCAGGAACCTCCCGCTTGGGAGTTCACTTCCGGTTTGGAACCATCAGTTTACGTGAAAAAGCTAGAGCTGCCCAGCGCCTCAATGCAACTTTTCTCAACGAGCTAATTTGGAGAGACTTTTACAGTCAAATTTTGGCACACTTTCCTAGAGTGGCTACTCAATCTTTTCAATCCAAATACGATGCGATCCCTTGGAGAAACAACCTGGACGAGTTTGAGCTTTGGAAAGCAGGTCAAACAGGGTACCCCATAGTAGATGCTGGAATGCGCGAACTGGCTGCAACTGGATTCATGCACAACCGTGTTCGAATGATAACTGCAAGTTTCCTGACCAAACACCTTTTGATTGATTGGCGTTGGGGCGAAAGCTGGTTTGCAGAAAAACTGTTGGACTACGACCTAGCCAGCAACTCCGGTGGATGGCAATGGGCGGCCGGCTGTGGCACTGATGCTGCTCCTTATTTCAGGATTTTTAACCCCACTGAACAAACCAAAAAATTCGACCCTGAATATAAGTACATCCGAAAATGGGTTCCAGAATTTGGCACCGTCAAATATCCTAAACCTATGGTAGACCATGCTTTCGCTAGGAACCGTTGTCTTGAAACTTATAAAAAAGCCCTGGATCCATCAGCAACAATTTAAGCAAATCCTTGTTTAGTGGTCAATACATTGCTAGTAAAGCGTTCTTAATTCAATGCTATCTAGTCACGCGCATTCGCATTTTCCTAGAATTACCCACTTAACACATTATGCTCTTGTATACGCTCGTTACTTTGGCCGCCTATGTAGGTATGGAATTTATGGCTTGGTTTACCCACAAATACCTCATGCATGGCTTACTTTGGAGCTGGCATGAAGATCATCACCAACCCAAACATCTTAAAAATGGTTTTTTCGAAAAAAACGACCGTTTCTTCCTAGTATTCGCAATACCTTCTGCTTTTTGTTATATGTTCGGAAGCATTAAAGCAGACCACTATTTCTGGGTCTTCTTCATTGGAGTAGGTATTTCTTTGTATGGCCTAACCTATTTTCTGATCCACGATGTCTATATCCATCAACGCTTTAGTTGGTTCAGACAATTGGACAGCATCTATTCCAGGGCAATTCTACGTGCCCATGGTGCCCATCATGCAAAAACAAGCAAGGAGGATGGCGAATCGTTCGGCCTCTTAGTTGTACATCCTAAATTTTTTGGCAAACGCCGTAAAGTGGAGCCTACAGAACACGCAAATCACTAACATTAATTTTCAAGATAATGAAGTAAACAGCATTTTTATTTGGCACTTAAATTATAATGCTTACCTTTATCGCCATTCAGCAAAAGAAAAACCATCAAAAAAACCCGGAGCAGCGGGCGAATTACCAATTCTATTCCATTTTTGTAAATCTATCCCTACGAAACTAAACACTCATTACTCGATCACCTTTCTACGAAAAACGAACGATAACAAGATATATAGCACCACAGAAATACTCAGGGCCAATGGTCCAAATAACAAATAACTTCCTAAAAAGTGAAGCAAAACAACCACCAAAGGCCAATTGCTTTTCCAGTCTGCTTTTCGTAGTTTTAAACCAAACATAGGAATTTCACTGATTAGCAACAAGGACAATACAGGAATCAAGGCATAAACCAACCACTTATTTAACAACAACCAATCGCCTAGTCCAAGTCGGTTTTCATACGCCGCCAAAGTCAATCCCATCACAAAAACGGTTGTAGCCGGGGTACTCAAACCTAAAAAATACGTTGTCTGACGTTTGTCCAAATTAAATAGGCCCAACCGCAAGCCAGAAAATGCTGGTAAAACAAAGGCTGGTAATGCCCAGAGATCAACTGGAACCATCCCAGGAGTGTAGCTCGTATTGGCAAGCAACAAATACAACATGGCCCCAGGAGCCACCCCAAAACTAACTACATCCGCCAATGAGTCCAACTGCTTTCCCAACTCTGATTGCAAATTCATGGCCCTAGCCGCCATCCCATCCCCATAATCAAGCACAAAGGAGGCCATTGTAAATCCAGCAGCCATACTTGGATCCCCCTGAAACAAAAATAAAATGGCACAGCAACCACAAAAAAGATTGGACAGTGTCAATAAGTTTGGCAGATTTAATGCAGAGAAATGACTCATAGTGCGCTTTATACTAGATTTGAATTGACTAAACTGTAAACGGCCAAACCACTTTTAATTCTTGGCTCAAACCAGGTACTTTTGGGAGGTAAATCCAAGCCCATATCGCTTAAATAAAACAAATCCTCAAAAGTAACTGGATGCAATAAAAAAAGTATCCGATCCGGGCCGGCTAACTGCTGCAGTTCTGGAAGAGATTTAGACCCTTCTACATATTGTATACTAGAAGCAGAACGGATATCTCGCAATCCTAACACCCCCGAAAAAACAAATTCATTTAATAGATGCGCATCCAGTAAATGGCGCTCCGCTTCTTCTTTGAGGGTAAAGCGATAGGTTCCAGCATCTGTTAACGCCAAGAATTCACGTTTTGCAGTTGGAAACCGTGCCTGAGGCAGCTGCTCCACTTCAAACCAATTTTGAAGCTGACCCAAGAGCTGGTCAACAGATAAGTCCTCCGGCAATGTCAATAATCGGTGATAACCTAGAATATCTAATTGATCCTCAGAAAAATAAG
The DNA here is from genome assembly GCA_947459365.1 of Saprospirales bacterium. Lineage (GTDB taxonomy): Bacteria > Bacteroidota > Bacteroidia > Chitinophagales > Saprospiraceae > M3007. Next base: position 2,090 of record CANHDG010000068.1, on the reverse strand, counting down.
CGCCGAATAATCGACTAAAATCCAAATTCCCCAGCCTGTCTTCAGACACTTTTGACAAATTCGCGATGGTCGTGGTACGATGGTGACCGTCCGCTATATAAACACAGTCTACCAATTCCATGAAAAACGTTTGCAAGGTCTCTAAATCAGATAGCTCCATCACCGACCATAACTGATGCCGCTCTCCAGTCTCTTCCATCTCGAAATCAATAATAGGAGTATTGGCAGTCGAAAATTGAAGTAACCACTCCGTGATAACCGGTTTAGAAGGGTATGTCAACAGAACAGGCTTAATGACCGCTGTCCACTCCGTCAATAAAGTGACATATTCCTCCTCCCGGCGGGTCAAGGTCTTTTCGTGTTTCTTAATTTTTCCATCCCAAAAATCAGAGATATCGTTCAACGCAATCACGCCAATATGGCTTGACACTTGCGTACTGATCCGGTACACGTAGAGCGCATCGGCAACGGGTGCTGAATACAGCCCGTTGTCCAAATTTTGCCGAATATCGTATTTCGCAGCCTCAAAAAAAGAACTAATTGCTTTCGTTGGCAACTCCTTGGGTAACAGTAATGAAAATGGTTCTATTCGCATTAATTTGTTCAGTTCATATTATAGTTCACTCCAAATCGCCACAGCCGTCCTTGCTGCAAAGGTAACAACTGATCTTCAGGACCACCGCTAAGATCTATTCCATATGCAGACCTATTCAATAAATTTTGCACCCCAAATAACAACAGAAAATGTTTATTGACAAAAAAACGAGCTTGAAAATCCCATGTGCTATATCCGGGAATTCTCGATTTCGGCAAACTTCGCTTCCAACTAGCAAGAAAGGGGGTCGCCAATGGCAACGTAGAGCCTTGGCGATTCATCAATACCGAAAATTGCAGCCTGCTGAGCGTACCAGATAACCGGGCTTGAGACATCCATTCAGGAAAATTTCGTATCTCTTCTGTAGGCTGTAATCCAAAACCAAAATATTCTTTCCCTTCCGTCCTCTGTAAACAGTATTCTGCCCTCCACAATACCTGCCGCTGCGACCTACCTTGCCGCAACTGGGTTTGCGTGCTTTTTTCAAAAACCAACCGTAGTTGAGCGCCCCAAAGTCGCTGACCGAGCCCGCTCACCGACTGATAACCTCCCAAAACCTGATTGTCCAAAGTGTAAATCAAATAACCATCCCTCAATAAGTTCGACCCCTTCTGCCAAAATCCAATCAGCTCCGACTTTCGGAAGCGATAACCCAGAAAAAAACTTTCCAATTGCTCCAATGGGCGTGCATACTCCCCGCCCGTATAAAGCACTTGTTGGGAGGAGTTAAATGTATAACTCATACTGGCCTGCGCTTCCTGAAAAGCCCTAAAACTCTTCGAGTAATTGGCGTAAACACGCTGTACACTATCAATTTTAAATTGAACTGCCAAACGCGGTGCGTAACCCATCTGAATAGTCCCTCCTTCTTGCAACACCCCTTCTCCGATTAATGGCGTAGCAGCCATGCCGGCCATCCACCGAAACCGCCTGCCTTGCCAGTCCAGTCCACTGTAAAGTTGAACTGATGCATTTACACGAAGATCCACTGGAGCCATTTTATCCCCTAAGACGGGAGGAGCTGTATAGTAACTTGAAAGAGGGTTCCCCGCAGTCCCTACCAATAGAACGCCCGTATCCCACCAAAGTCGATTCCCCATTTTCCACCGAAAACGAAGATCCATCCTTAAATCCAGCCCTTGCGCCGCCATAAATCGTTGTCCAGCCGAAAAAAGACTGTCTTCTTGCTGAAGAAATAACCGCCTAGATGCATCCGCCAAGGTATCTGCCCGAAAGGCCCAATACCGAAACTGCCGTAGCCGATCAAATCCGTACCGAGCAGAACTGGTATTTTCTACCTCATAATTTTCAATACTGACAGCGGCAAAAATATGGTTTCGTTCCGACGCTCGAGCATACTGCAAAGAATAGGCCTCCAGTCGATCCCGAAAGCTATTGCCCAAGGCCGTGTAAGCCATCGCCAGTGGACTTACCCCCAAAAAAGCCGCTTCCGAGCGATTCATCCGATGAAACTGAAATCGAAATCCCCGCCACT
>CANHDG010000067.1 GCA_947459365.1 Saprospirales bacterium | reverse complement strand
GTCAAGTTTTTTTCTAAATACTTGGGGAGTCTTGGAAGTTCGCGACTTCAAAAAGGAACTATTTTCAAAACAGATTTGCTACCCTACAGGTTCATAACGGCCTTTTCAACCTCGTAAATGGAGTTTACTTTTCCTGCAAACAAGCAATAAAATGCAGGCTCTTTCCGCAAACACGCAATTTCGGTTGGCCGACTATCATCAATGTGGCTCGACTTTAATTTGGACTTAATGGTGAAATACGACATCCAATAATCAAAAACAACCTGTTCACTGAGGTATTGCCGCATTTGACTGAGCATCTTTTGAGCGTTGGAAACTGGCCTTCGAGCACAATCCGTGCAAATACCCGGCCGTTCCGGTTGGCAAGACAAATCCTCCTGCAACTGGCAATCAAACCTGGGCAGGTTTTCATAGCTGATTTTGTGGTGCGTATAAGCTACCGAAGATAAGGATAATAAACCACTTTTACCGTACGGCATAATGGATCCAAAAGGGCCATCCATCACCGTAAGCCCCCGTTCTCCAAAGGTGGGAGAATGAATGAACGCTATTTCCGAAATTTCATGCGTCAAACTGAGTTCTGGGAGCTTAAAAAGACGATTGAGGGAATTGATCGCAGCATACGTCGCGTTAATAACCAGGGGCGTACGCAGCAATTGAACACCCTCCTGTCCCTGGGTTTGGTATTCCAACTCCCACTCCCTTCCCACGGTGCCCGTTTTCTCCAAAGTGGTATTCAACATTACCGTAATGTGAGGATTCGAACTGACCTGGTTGATATAGAATGCCCTCAACAAAACAGGATCAAAGGAGTGTTCCTCGGTTAAGTACAAAGCTTCTAATCGATGGTAATTAAAAAGTGGATGATGCTCTATTCGTTCACAAGGGAGGTTGAGCCGAGCGCAAAAACGCTCAAATTGACCAGGATCCGTAAACGATCCAAAACGGTCAATCGCGTAGTATTTTTCGAAACGAGCATGAATAAACGCCCGGTGCTCCCGCGTAAATCGCTCCTTGTGCTCATCACTCATCAAGGCAGTGGCCATGCTTCTGGGGTAGTGGTATCCCCCATGCAAACGAGCCTGATTCACCAAAGAGGCTTTTTTAAATAAAGCAGACTCCCGCTCCATCAATGCCACTCGCCTGCCCTGACGCGCAAGGTAAAGTGCCGCATAGCACCCAAAAATCCCCCCTCCTACCACCAGAGCATCGTACGTTTGCATGGCTAAAATCGGCGTACAGATTCGATAATATATAAGGGCCGATTCTTGATCTCCGCATAGATATTGGAGAGGTAAATCGACATAATGTACAGGTTCAGACAGGTAATCGTAAAAAACGAAGAAATCATGACGACCAAAAACGACCAGCCAGAAAGAACCGGTTGACGCTCCCCAAATACATCTATATTGGTCAATTTAACCTTCACTGCGTTGAAAATAGCAGCAAAAGCAATCATTCCAGAAAGGATAAAAATCCAAAACAACAAGCTGCGAAGAAAATCCGTGAAAGAAGTAATCACCAGCAAAGCGTTCCGAAACTGCTGACCAGCCGACAAATCCAAGTCAGGCTGCAAGGGAACCTCCACAGGGATAAATCCAGTACTATATCCCACCAAGGCATAATTGGCTTTCAAATAACGACTGTTCTCCCTCAATCGAAGTAAGGAGTTTAGAGCCCTCCGACTAATAATCCGAGAATGATGCGCCTTCGGATCAATGCGCAACCCCGAGTATTTTCTTACAATAAAATAAAAAATCCCATATAGCCAACGCGACATCCAAGGCAAACGCCGCTCAGCCGCACGCAAATACACCACGTCATAGGATTCATTTCGACTTTTGTCCCACATCTGGGTCACCAACTCCGGCTGCGCTGCAAAATCAAACTCAAAAACTACCGTGTAATCGCCATTCGCTCGATCAAGGGCCGCCAACAACGCATTGTTTCGATCCACTGGCGCACTCAAGTTCAGCAGAAAAACCTGCTGACGCAAAGCCTCTGGCAATGGACGAATCGCTTCCTCTACATCCGGCGTAAAAGCCCCATTGTTCACGAGCACAAACTCAAAGTCCGAAAAATGAGTACTTAACTCGGCATACAAACCGGTGAGCCAACCCGAAAGGACCTGCGTATCGCGCCGACTCTGCAGCACATTGACCACTGAAATAAAAACTTGTCGCATAATTACCCCGCAAAAATGAGAAGATCAGTCAACACCACGTACTACATTTGCAGTTGAATTGTAAAAATGATCAAAAATATGAGACAACAAATCGTTGCGGGCAACTGGAAAATGAATACCACCCTGCAAGAAGGGGCCGAACTCGCCCGGGAAATCGTAGAACGCCTGGACCAGCCTAAAGGTTTAGTCGTCTTCGCCGCTCCATTTACCCACCTCACTACCGTGCAAACTACGGTAAAAGGACATATAAACGTGCACCTGGCAGCTCAAAATTGCCACCAGGAAACCAAAGGGGCCTATACCGGTGAAATTTCGGTCGATATGCTGGCCTCCCTGGGGGTGGAGTTCGTCCTGATCGGACACTCTGAACGCCGGGAATACTTCAAAGAAACCAACGCCCTCCTCGCCCAAAAAGTGGACCAAGCGCTCTCCAAAGGAATCCGCCCCATTTTCTGCTGCGGTGAGCCCCTCAAAATCCGAGAAAAAGAAACCCATGTCAATTTTGTCAAAAAACAACTTAGAGAAAGCCTCTTCCACCTGACACCCGAACAATTCAAATCGGTCGTCATCGCTTATGAACCCATCTGGGCAATCGGAACCGGCAAAACCGCCTCCAGCCAACAAGCCCAAGATATGCACCAAGCCATCCGGAAAGCCATCGCCTCCAAATACGGAAAGCGGATCGCCAACGCAACCTCCATCCTGTACGGTGGCTCCTGCAATGCCGCAAATGCTGCCGAACTGTTCAGCCAGCCAGATGTAGACGGCGGATTGATCGGTGGCGCCTCCCTGAAAGCAGCCGATTTTCTTCAAATTATTCAAGCGCTGAAATAAACGCTCCACCACACCTAACTAGTTGATCAACGTATGTTCTCAAACGTTCAAAGTGCGTTCCAAAGTGAACTGGACGCTATCCGGGCTGCCGGACTTTACAAGGAAGAGCGAATTATTACCTCTCCCCAAGGCCCCGTTATTGACACCACTGCGCAGGACCACCTGCTCAATTTCTGTGCAAATAATTACCTGGGACTTTCCAGCCACCCACAAGTAATTGAAGCAGCCATTGAAGCTATTCGTACCCACGGCTACGGTATGTCCTCGGTCCGCTTTATCTGTGGAACCCAAGACCTGCACAAACAGCTAGAACGCAAAATAGCGGACTTTCTAGGAATGGAAGATACCATCCTGTATGCCGCTGCTTTTGATGCCAATGGTGGACTTTTTGAACCGATACTAGGAGAAGAAGATGCCATCATTAGCGATGAACTGAATCATGCCTCCATTATCGACGGCATCCGCCTGTGCAAAGCCCGCCGGTTTCGATACAAACACAACGATATGAACTCCCTAGAGGAGTGCCTGAAAGAAGCCCGTACGGGCGGAGCGAGAAGAATCCTTATTTTCACAGATGGCGCCTTCTCCATGGATGGCACCATCGCCCAGTTAGATAAAATTTGCGACCTGGCAGACCAGTACGAAGCAATGGTGGGTATTGATGAATGCCACGCCTCCGGCTTTTTGGGAAAAACCGGTAGAGGTACCCATGAATACCGTGGCGTAATGGACCGGGTGGATATCGTCACCGGCACCCTGGGAAAAGCCTTGGGAGGAGCCCTTGGCGGCTTCACTTCCGCAAGAAAAGAAATCGTGGAATTGCTCCGACAACGCTCCCGCCCTTACCTCTTTTCAAATACCTTGGCTCCTTCCATCGTAGGAGCAAGTATCAAAGTGCTGGATTTGCTCAGCTCAAGCACCCACCTGCGCGACAAACTAGAACACAATACCCAGTGGTTCAGAAACGCTATGACAGCGGCGGGATTTGACATTCTTCCCGGAGAACACCCCATCGTTCCTATTATGTTGTACGATGCTCCACTTGCACAACAATTTGCAAAAGCCCTGCTCGCAGAAGGCATTTATGTTATTGGATTCTTCTACCCCGTGGTTCCACAGGGAAAAGCCCGTATCCGGGTTCAACTCTCCGCCGCGCACGAACAAGAACACCTGGAAAAAGCAGTAGCCGCCTTTACCAAAGTAGGTCGCGAACTGGGTGTCATCCGCTAACTACATCCGAAAAAGTGGGTTGCCCCTCCTCAAGACAAAGGGCAACCCGCTTTAATTCAAACGAGCTTCCGACAGAGCAGCGAAGCGAAAGATTCCTTTTTCGGAATAATAAAAAAGGAATTTCCTAAAAACTTGGCGTTCAAATCCCCACAGCTAGTGGCGATTAAAACCAATTGAAATAGCAGCCTCGGGTCCCCCAAATGCAGGATGAATTATTTTAATGAAAAAAACGAAGCAAAAAGAAGGCTTCTAAACCGCCCCAACAGCGAAGATCTTCTAGAAATACCGTAACCAAATAGAGTAAACCAAAGGCTTGCTTAAATCCGTAATTCCACTAACCCCAACTTGCTTACCCGATACGGTCGGCTCCGCATTGTTGAAGACAAAACAGGCTCCGAGCCATGAGCGGCCCGCCCTGTCAGCACCTCCACATTCAATGCGATAAGCAACCTTAAAATCCCGAAATCGACTTCCGAACGTCTAGTAGCTGGACCCCGTGGATGGTTCAAGGCCACTCCATCCAAGAAATAAGAGGCGGCGCCTTTATTTAGGGTCAACGAAATGACGGAATCTAAAACATGCTTCCCCCTCAATGTTTTTTTACCCTTTCTACAAAATGTAAAAAATTGGTCCCAGATTTGCATGAAAATAATTGTGGATCCCTCCCCCCTTTCCACACCCTCGTAAAATCGCTGGGGGAGGCACGGGTATTCGCTCTAAAAGAGACGTCCACCCACTGTAAACCGTGTCAACCAACCTGCATGATGATCAAACTCAATTGTATAATCGTAGAAGATGAACCACTTGCCGCCGAAATAGTGGCGGATTATGTGGAACGAACTCCCTTTTTACGGCTCATTAAAGTCTGCCCGGACGCACTCGCTGCCCGCGACGCACTTAAAGAATACCCAATTGATGTGATGTTTTTGGACATCAATATGCCCAAACTCACAGGACTGGAGCTGCTAAGAACCCTACCCAAACCTCCGCGGGTTATCATCACTTCGGCCTATCACGAGTACGGAATTGATGGTTTTGAACTTCAAGTGGTAGATTACCTACTTAAACCCATTGAACAAGAGCGATTTACGGTGGCTGTTAATAAACTACTGCTGCCGGTCAACCTGGAAAATACCTACGCGGGGGCCCGCCAAAACAAGCCAGCTAGTATCCGACCCTATTATTTCTTTACAGTGAATAAACGGGCGGTCAAAATCTACCTGGATGAAATCCAGTACTTTGAAAGCCTGAAAGACTGCGTTACTATTTACACGCTGAACCAAAAATACACCACCCACTACCAGTTGGGCGAGCTAGAACAGATGATGCGCACCCAGAATTTCTTGCGCATACACCGCTCCTTTCTTATTTCCATTGACAAAATCGACTCCTACTCGGCTGCTGAGGTCGAGATAGGTACCCGCACCATTCCTATTGGGCGCAGCCACAAGGAGATCGTTATGGAGCGACTCAGTCAAAACGCCCGCTAATCTACTCTTTATCGATCTTGGCCTCCTCGCGACGCTCCATGTAGTCTTCCCAAATCGGAAGGTATTCATAGGAAAGAAAGACCTCGCTGTTGAAGGCTCCCCAAGCCCCGTTAGAAATGGCTAAGTATAGGTTGCGTACCGCCTCTGACGGTAATTTTAGCGTAATTAAGTGCCCAAGACCGAGCGCTACATTCCATGAAACAACCCTAGACTCCTTCGGTGGAAACACTTCCCAAAATCCCTGTGCTTCCAATCGCCGGCGCAATTCAGCGAAGGATTTATCTTGCTGATACTTTAACACCACCGTCACCAACACACTGTCTGTAGTGGTATCTGGCACTCCCGTCAGAGTACTCGGGCCAGGGGCATTGCGCTCCACCTGAGCGTGGAGACTAAAGGCAGTGCAGCAAAACGCAAGGATAAAGCTGTATAAAATTCGCATGGGGAATACATTTTAAGAACAAAAAAGCATTACTGAGGCTAGAATCGGTACCGGCTAAACGGCTTAAGGATGAAGTCCCTCCTGACTGGCCGCGGCAGCCAAATCGGTCCAGGTTAAAAATATATCCGCATCCCCTAATGCATAAGGAGCAATTTCATACGTATTGTAGTGGAACAGCACCCCAGCAGGAGTAGGCGCACATTGAGTAGGAAAGGGAATCTGGTCGGTCTCACCGTCGTATTGGAAACCCGCTTCGAACGCCTCTTGCTTCTCCGCCCGGTAGGCCATATCCAACATAGGTAAAATAGCTCCCTGATCTTTGATGTAAGCAGAGAAGGGAATCATTTTCCCAGTTTTCACCTCAAACACCCCAAGCTCCGAAGCGGAATTGGGATGTGCCCCACCCGCATATTGATAGATATCCAGCCGAAGACTAATGTACCGGTCGGTTACCGCTAAAACGGTATCGGTCATTTCAAATGCATACGACATAGCCATTTCCTCCATTTTCCAGAGCTGAATAAAACTGTTCGCTGCTTCCTCCAACGAGAGCACCTTCGTGGGCTCCTCTTCCGTACTGACACTGTAATTGCGCACCACATTCTCTACCCAGCGACGAACGGAGTCTTGCAAGGCCGGACTTCCTCCTTGAATCTCCGGATACCGAAGTTTGAATTCCACACAAGCCTGGTTACAATCGCCCTCTGTGCGACTAAAATCCCTGTTAGCAAGTACAGGAGGCTCAGATTGACAGGCCAAAAAGATAAAAGGTAGAATAAAAACAACGTATTTTAGCGGCATGAGTAAAATTGGTCTATAATTTGCCGCTAAGGTAGAACGAACAACGCATTTTTAATGTTGATTACTCGTTCTTCTTTTAATTTTCGATTTGTGCATGTACCCTCTCCGATTTATTTTCTTTTTATCTCTATTGTTAACGGCCGCCTGTCAACGTTCTGCAGTGCAAACCTTAGAGGATAGCCTAAACCGAAAAAGTGCTCCTTACGACCACTTTACCTTCCAAAGAACGTATCCCGATACCGTTTTTAACTGGAATGCCTATCGAAAAGTCCTTTCAAGGGCAAAAGAACAACCTTTACTTCAAGAACGCAACAGCAATCCATGCGATCCAGCGCCGGTATCAAGTACCCCCTGGACCTTACAAGGCCCCGCCAACTACGCCGGAAGAATCAACTCCATCGCCGTAAAACCAGACGATGAAAATACCGTACTAGTCGGCTTCGCTGGCGGAGGTATTTTTAAAACAACCGATGCGGGCGCTACCTGGACCCCCGTCTTCGATAACCAAGCAGAGCTCTCCATAGGAGCACTCGCCTTCGATCCCTCTAATCCCAACATCGCATATGCCGGCACCGGTGATGTAAACATGCCTTCCGTGCTTTATAACGGAGATGGGGTGTACAAGAGTACCGATGCAGGCAACACCTGGCAGTACCTGGGACTGAGCCAGGCAGGTATCATTTCCGAAATCTTAATCCACCCCACCCAACCCAACACCCTGTGGGTCTCCAGTATGGGCAATCCTTACGTCCGGACAGAGGAAAGGGGAGTCTATAAATCGACCGATGGAGGAGCCTCCTGGGAAAAAGTACTGTTCGTCAGTAATCAAGCCGGCTGTAGCAGCCTGGCCATGAGCCGCTCCAACCCACAAGTCCTTTACGCCTCTTTTTGGGACCGACTCCGCAACAACAGTGAATCCTTCGTCTGGGGCCCTCATGCAAAAGTGTATAAAAGCAATGATGGAGGTACTACCTGGACCCACTTGACCAACGGTTTGCCCACCAATAACAACGGCCGGACGGGACTGGTGGTCTCCCAACAAAATGCAGACAAAGCCTATGTTGTTTATATCGACTCTCTTTCTACCACCGGCAGCATGTTCCAAACCCTGGATGGTGGCCAAAGCTGGACCCCGGTAAATGTCACAGCCCTCGAAAATGCCTGCGCCAACTTTGGCTGGTATTTTGGGAAAATGGCCTTGAATCCCAATAACGACGACGACCTGTACTTCCATGGAATCCTTCTACATCGTAGGCTATCCAATGGAAGCTGGATGGTAGCCGCTGGTGGGCACGCCGATAGCCATGACCTTGTCTTTTGCCCCTCCGGCCGCCGCTACTGGGCCAACGACGGAGGCCTTTATCGCAACGAACCCAACCAACAAGCCTGGATAAAAAGTAAAAACCTGCCCGCTACTCAGGTGTATAGAACCACCTATAACCCCGTCAAGCCCAATGAGTACTGGCTGGGGGCCCAAGACAATGGAATTAAACGCGGAAATGCCCAAAACTTGAACAGTTGGAGCGACGTCATCGCAGCCGATGGCTTCGAAAGTGCGTTTCACTTGACGAGCCCCGACACCTTCTGGATTGAAAACCAATGGGGAAATATTGGAATGACCACCAACAATGGAAGCTCCTGGAGCTTTACAGGGGCTTCCTTCGGACTTCAAAATGAACGGGTCAACTGGGATGCCCCTTTCTTCCGATCCACGCACCCACCCTACCGGTTCTATGGAGCCACTTTTCGGTTCCTCAGTTCGAGCAACGGCACTGGCTTCGCAGCCGCCTCCAGCGATTTGACCGATGGCACCCCACTCGGACCCGGCTTCCACAATATATCCTGCATCGGAGAATCACCCATCCAGGAAGGAAAACTGTACGCCGGCACCTCCGATGCCAATGTCTGGACCCGAGAGCCCAACGGCAACTGGTCCAATATAACCACAGGTCTCCCCGGAAGATACGTCACCTCCGTGGTGGGCTCGCCTGTCCATACCCAACGCATCTACACCACCAATTCCGGCTACCGCGACGATGACTATGTGCCCCATATCCACCGCTCCGACAACAACGGACAAACCTGGGTAGATATATCGGGGGACCTTCCACCTGTTCCAGTCAACCACCTGCTTGTCCTACCCGGATTTGCCGACTCGGTACTGGTAGCAGGCACCGACGCCGGCGTTTATGCCAGTAAAAATAGGGGCGTAAATTGGTACCGATTGGGCACCACGCTTCCTGCCGTTCCCGTGCTTGACCTGGCACACAATATTGTCAACAAACAAGTCGTAGCGGCTACTTTCGGACGAGGAATCTGGACCTTCCCAATCGATTCCATCACCAAGACCAGCGCCCCATCTATCCCAGTAAGCGTTACAGTTTCTGGCAAAATCCGCAGTCGGTTGGGGGAAGGAGTTGCTGAAGTAAGCTTCGCCACGCTAGCAACAGGCAGCACCAACGAAACTGGAAACTATCAACTACCGTCCCTGCCGGGCTGCCAAGAAATTACGCTGAGCCCCTCCTTGAATATTGATCCACTAAATGGAGTCACCGTGTATGATCTCGTTCTCATCAGCCGCCATATCCTTAACCTCGAGCCGATTACCGACCCCTATGGATTGATCGCCGGAGATGCAAACAAATCGGGCACAGTAACCAGCCTCGACATTGTTGCCTTGCGCAAACTGATCCTGGGTTCAGTTGTCAACATCGAAAACAACAGCTCTTGGCGGTTTGTCCCAGCTGATTTTGTATTTTCCAGCCCTGAAAATCCCTTTGCCGATACATTTCCTGAATTTATCCGACTCCAACTAGAGCAAACCAACCTAGCCGCTGGTGATTTTGTAGGAATAAAAATTGGTGATATAGATAACAGCAGCGCCCCCAACTTAATGGGTGGGCCAGATGAACGCTCCCTTCCAACCTGGCCGATTTGGGCTGCCCCTCAATCCTTCAAAAAAGGAGAATCCCTTGAGGTCCCGCTTTCTGCTGACTTCTCTCAAGCCCAAGCCTGCCAGTTTACCCTCCGATTTGACCCCTCGAAACTGCAATGGGAAGTGCCCACCAACCCCATCGAAGGCTTTCGAATAGAAGAGCACCTAAATACATCAGAAGCAGCAAAGGGAATAATACGTTTGGTTTTTGACCCGGAAACTTCCTTGCCGCCCATCACTGAAGTACTCCTACAACTCCATTTTACCGCCTTGGCAGACGGAAACTTCCAGGAAGTGCTGCTGATCACCGGCGAAGCAACCAGGGCATTGGCTTTTCGCTCCAATGGAGAGCCTCTTCGAACTGAACTCTTTTGGAAACCAGTGGTTCAACATCAACTTTCGGTCTTCCCCAACCCAGTTCAAAACGGTGGATGCTGGGTCCTTTCCCCTGAAGACGGACAATTACAAGTATTTCATCAACAAGGCCGCCTACTTTGGGAGCAACCGCTTTCCAAAGGAAGCCCAACTTGGATAGAACTCAAACAGGCTGGAATCTATTTCATACAGGTAAAAAGCAGCCACACCACCTGGACGGAAAAAGTGGTGGTGACGCAGGGCCCATAATCCCACCGTTGAAAGCGCTCAAGGGAAGTCTGTTAGTAACTTTTAACCGGTAGTTCCAACCAGGCTTTTTACCTTCGCATCCAATCTACATTATGAATCAGATCGAGTCCTTCGCCACCAAGTCCCCCATCCGCCATGTTGCCATCGCTGGTAATATAGGTGCGGGCAAAACTACCCTCAGTGAGCTGCTCGCCCGCCGGTTTGGCTGGGACGTTCACTATGAGAACACGGAATCCAATCCCTATCTGTCCGACTTTTACATGGAAATGAAACGCTGGTCGTTTAACCTCCAGGTCTTTTTCCTTTCTAGTCGGTACCAGCAAGTGTTACAAATCCAAAACGGAGATCGGACCGTCATTCAGGACCGGACGATTTACGAAGACGCCTACATTTTTGCCCCCAACCTGGCAGACATGGGCTTGATGGAGCGCCGGGATTTTGAGAACTACCTGACATTGTTTGAATGTATGGCCTCCCAAATCAAAGCGCCTGACCTATTGATCTACCTGCGGGCAAGTACGCCCACCCTGGTGGAGCATATCCAGTCAAGAGGACGCGATTACGAAGGAAGCATCAGTCTTGATTACCTCAAACGGCTCAATGAACGCTATGAGTCCTGGATCTCGGGTTACAACCACGGGAAGTTATTGGTCATCAATGTAGACAACCTGGATTTTCAACACAACCCAGAGGACTTTGCTAAAGTCCTTGAAATGGTTCAAGGCGAACTTCATGGGCTCTTTTAAGGTGCCCAAATTGTTATGCTATAAAATGCGATCGGCAATGCTTGTACACAGGCATTGCCGATCGCATTTTATGGACCCTGTTTCTTTCACTCCTGGCAGCGGCGGGAAATTACCCCCACAGAATTCTTAAAGCCCACTGAAAATTTCTCCGAGTAAGGACGGAGCAGATTTCCCAAAAATACAATTATCATTTTTCCACGTTAAACCTTTGATTTCTTATAAAGTCCAATCACAAATAAAAAAAATGAGCAGACTTTTACAAGCCGCTCATCTGAAACCTTAATTGAAATATCTAATACTGTGTGTTCTTAATCAATTTTGGAGCCTTCGGCCCTTTTGATTGTTTTTTTCAGAAGGTTCAAAATCGACTGACAACACCCGAGGAAATTCTCGGACCCGGTATTGACCGGTGTAAATCTTGTCTTCCTTCAAACCATAATTGTCTACCAAGTACTCCGGAAGTTCTACGGGCTGTTCTACCCGAAAAAAACCACCGTCGAAATGTTTTCCAATAAAGGCAGGATCCATAGAATTTTTTAAAAACAAAATTCGGATGTATCCGGAGGGGGTACGACGAAAGTAAGCTTTCGTACAACTACAAAGGGTTTCCGTTGTGTTCGGAAGTGAAATACTAACCATAAAGCGCGGGGATTAAGAATATATTAAAAAAGATGAACAAAATTAGGGTGCAAAGTTGCAACATAGGATGCAAATTCTTCCCAAAAAGATGATAATTCTTCCCAAAAGATTAGAAAGATACTCTACCTTTACCAAAACTATGCCAATTCCCTGAAGAGATTTTGATTTTTTCCTAACTTTTTTGTATTTAATCCTATTCCGCCATTCCCTCCACCCGTTTGCCCAAATGGCTCGTTTTAATCCGCTCTCTTTTGAATTGTTGTGACTATCCCTTTTTCAAATGCCCGGAATTGTTCGTCTACTCCTCGGCCTTCTTTTTTGCAGTACGCTTACTGCTCAATCGCTCCCTTTCCAAACCATCACGGTTTCGGATGGCCTCTCTCAAGGCTTCATCACCGCCTTACACCAAGACCGCAACGGCTTTCTCTGGATTGGAACCCTGGATGGACTGAACCGATATGATGGGTATTCCATCAAGCGATTCAACACCCAACCCTTCGACCCATACTCCATTTCTGACAATGCAGAGATCACCGCAATCCTGGAAGATGTAGAAGGTCTTTTATGGATCGGCACTAGCTCCTCTTTGTATATTTTTGACCCCGCCACCGAATTTTTCTACAATCTTCGAAGCACCCTTCCACAACCAACCGAGCTTGGGATCTATCAACTGGTCCAACTAAGCCCTAGGCAACTCCTGCTAATGCCCAACCCTCAGGAAGTTTACTTGCTGACACTTCCGAATCAACTCGCTCAACCACTTAGAAGCAAAGCCGAGTTGGCCTTGAGCCAAATCCAGATTCAACCCTTTACTACTAATCCGCTTTTAGAGCAGGAAGGACTTAGCATCGCATCCAGTAACGACTCTTTGTTTTTTCTTCCTAATAAAAGTCTTCGAAAGGTATTTTACTACTTTAATCCTGCGACCAATACCCTGCAGGAACGGCCCTTCCCTTTTACTCCTCCTGTTTTTTGGCAAGGCCGAATCGGTCAACATCACCTCTTGGGTAAACGATCCGAATTGCTCCCTCCCGTCCAACACTGGGGCACCATTTTTAAGACAGATGAAAATGACTACCTGATCAGCCAGTTCATGGACCTCTCCATTTACCGGACCTCCAAACCAGCCCTACCAGAGGGAACCCTTAATACCAACCCCATCGTTCAACCCATCCTCCAAGGCTCTACTATCATCAGTCGATGGATGGTGGATCAATCAAATGTACTTTGGATGGGAACCACCGGCCACGGACTTCGCAAAGCCAATCTCCAGCGTCCTTCTTTCCATCATTTTTTGGAAGGGAAAAGCGTATATAACCTAAAACAACTAGAAGACGGAAGAATTTGGTTCGGGAAACACTTTCCCTACCACCTGCTTAACCCTAAATCAGGGCAGTTAGAGTGGGCAGACTGGAAGGAAACATTCAAGAGCAAAAGAATTCATAACCTGCACACCGACCGAAAAGGAAATCGTTGGTTCATTTGCCATGATTATGAACAACCCATCTTTGCTGGTATCTTCTTCTGGGAAAAAAACAAACGTCAATTCACGCAACTGTTGGCTGACCTTCCACAATTGCCCTATGTGGCAGAACAAATACTAGAGGACCGATCTGGTAATATTTGGATCGCTGGACATAATGGCTTGGTGATCCGATTCTCAGAGGGATCAAAAGTGCCGCAAAAATGGAGCTACCTACCCCTTTTCAATAGCAACCAAAAAGAAATACGGACCAACGCCATCCACCAAGACCATCAAGGAAGGATTTGGATTGGTACCAGCGAGGGGCTCATCAAGGTGGAAAAAACCAGCGAAGCTACCCCCATCTTCCAC
This sequence comes from Saprospirales bacterium, assembly GCA_947459365.1. GTDB lineage: Bacteria > Bacteroidota > Bacteroidia > Chitinophagales > Saprospiraceae > M3007. The sequence goes on along the minus strand of CANHDG010000067.1, from coordinate 791 downwards.
CTCTACCATCACGAGCCCGGCAACCCAACGTCCCTTAATACCAACCGAATCCTGTCCCTCACCCAACTACCTAACGACCCAGATGCCCTCTGGATCGGCACCCGTGGTGGCGGAATCAACCGATTCGATATTCAAAGTGGAACCTGTACCTACCTCCTCGAACAGGATGGACTCCCCAATAATGTCGTCTATGGACTGCTGCCCGATCAGCAAAACCAACTTTGGGGAAGCACCAACCGTGGCCTTTTCCGCTTTCACCCCCAGCTTAAATCCTTTATTCAATACCAAGAATCCGATGGACTTCAAAGCGCTGAATTTAATAGTGGTGCTTTTTTGGTCACCTCCAACGGCCGGATGATGTTTGGTGGAATCAACGGGATCTCCGATTTCAACCCCGCAGAAATTCAACCCATCTCCAAAAACGCGAAAGTGGCCATCACCCAAATCAAAGTACTCGGTGAACCCCTTGCCATCCAACGCCAAAATAGCCCACTCCATTTTGCCCCCCATCTGGACCAAACCCTTCGGCTCCCCCACCACCAAAATAACATTACCTTCGAATTTTCAGCGCTGCATTTTTCCAACCCCTCTACCAACCAATACCGCTACCAACTGGTGGGTGTCGACCCAGACTGGGTCTACTCCGGAACTACTCGCATCGCCAACTACTCCAACCTTGCACCCGGTAGCTACCAGTTTAAAGTACAAGGCAAACCCGCCCATGCAGAATGGTCGAACGAGGTCAGCAGCCTTCATCTCGTAATAACACCCCCCTGGTACCAAACCACCTG
>CANHDG010000066.1 GCA_947459365.1 Saprospirales bacterium | reverse complement strand
AGCAATTGAGGGGAAAGTGCTACCCTGAGGACGCTTAAAAAAGGCGAGGCGAAAGGTAGTACAGTTGGAAAGTGGGACCAAGGATTACCCACAAGCAACACCCCATTTGCATTAGAATACCAGTTTTCTGTAATTAGTATTCGCTCAATCAACACCACAATTTTTACCCTTAACGTCTTCCTACTAAGCAGACTATTATTGTTGGCACGCTCCCGCTTAGTTTTTTTTCCGCAGCACCCAGTGACTGATGCTCCGTCCCTCCAATGTTTCAGTATAGGTCTGCAGTAGTTCCCAGCCGTTTCGGCTTAAATAATTCATCGCTTCCACCATCGAGTCAAAATCCTCTTTGCGTGCGGGAGCAACCGTCGAGGGTTGATTCTTTTTAGATCGGGTAGGGGGCGTACCGTAATCAACCGTTACTTCGAGGGAAGCAATGGGGTTTCTTCGGAGGCCGATAATTTCACAATAAAGGAAAGTGGATTCGGTTGGGCTGCTAGTTGTTTGGCTGTAGGCATTAGTAGCAGCCCAAAAAGCCAGGAATAACAATAAAAATGGAATGGGTTTTAACGTTGAATCCATGGTCTATAAAAAATGAAAATTGCATCAGAAGAGCGGTGCTCCTGAATAAAAAGAAAGAACGTATTAAGCACTCTAAATAGAGCCAAATTGACAAACTTTAAATTAAAGTGCCAATAGGTTGCCTGTTAAAACTAACTTTTAGCACCACAAACCTACCGCTCCCAAGACTTTCTTTAAATAGGCTGAAACTATGCCCACTTGAAGCCTGAATTGCCAAGGGTGGAGTCGCTCTCCATTCGTCGGGCACCTGACTCCTTTTATTTAGAAATAGGCAGCATTAAATTTTTTTAATATTTTATTCGAGGCGGAGCGTTTATTTTAATCCACTCCTCCTGTGACGAATCGAGTGTGGTTGGTTGTCCACGCTAAGGTAACGAATTCTGGAAAACAGAAAAGGGCTTTCCATGGAACCTTGTCTTTAAGAATGGAAGCGCTCTTTCCATGTTCACTTATTTTTAATAGGATTTAAGGCCTTTTAAAAGGGCTAGTTCATTTTCCTAATATGCTAGGGTTCCTCTCTTTTCAGCAATTGAACGTCTTTTTATTAATTTGTGTAGTACGCCTCCTTCATTTACTTCAAAACTGCTGCAACCAATGTACCTTTGCGGCTCTTTTCATTTATTCATTACAAATAAGGTGCTAACAGTTCACAACGTCGGACTACAATTTGGAAAGCGGGTGCTTTTTGATGAGGTCAATCTGAAATTTACAAAAGGCAACTGCTACGGTGTTATCGGAGCAAATGGTGCCGGAAAATCTACCTTTCTAAAAATTCTATCAGGTGCAATAGAAAGTACAAGGGGCAGCATAGAGATCACACCGGGCGAACGAATGGCAGTTCTTTCTCAAAACCACTTCGCCTACAACGAATATCCGGTGATGGACACAGTCATTATGGGTTACTCCCGACTGTATAACATCATGACGGAAAAAAATGCCATTTACGACAACCCAAACGCCACCGAAGAAGACTCTATGCGGGCGGCAGAACTGGAAAGTGAATTTGCAGAAATGAACGGATGGATGGCAGAGAGCGATGCCGCAGAACTGCTTAGCAACTTGGGGGTGCCCGAATCCCTGCACTATTCCCTTATGGCAGACCTCACGGGTTCTGACCGCGTGAAGGTGCTACTGGCCCAGGCCCTGTTCGGCTCTCCCGATATTTTGCTCATGGATGAGCCTACCAATGATCTGGACGCCGAAACGACCGACTGGCTCTGCGATTTTTTGGCTGATTACCAGAATATTGCGATTGTAGTATCGCACGATCGCCACTTCCTCGACATGGTATGTACCCACGTGGTGGATGTGGATTTTGGTAAAATCCGGATGTTCACGGGCAACTATACGTTCTGGTATGAAACCAGCCAGATTATGGCTCGGCAAACGGCAGATAAAAATAAGAAAGTAGAGCAAAAACGGCAGGAAATGTTGGAGTTTATTGCCCGTTTTTCAGCCAATGCCTCCAAATCCAAACAGGCAACCAGCCGTAAGAAAGCGCTCGAAAAACTCAACCTGGAGGAAATCCAGGCTTCTAGCCGAAAATATCCTTACATCTCTTTCCGACCCGAACGCGAACCCGGTGATGTGATCCTGGATATTCAAAAACTGAGTGCCAAAAACAATGTCGGTGAATATCTCTTCAAGGACCTTTTCCTCCGACTGAATAAAGGCGATAAAGTGGCAATCTTGAGCAGAAATGCCTTGGCAGTATCTGCCCTGTTCGATATCCTGGCCGGTGATGAGCAGCATTATGAAGGCGAATTTCACTACGGACAAACAATCTCGTTCCAATACCTTCCCAATGACAATGGCGCGTACTTTACCGGGAGTCAGGACCAAAACCTAATTGACTGGTTGAGGCAATATTCCAAAGAGAAAGACGAGGCGTTCATCCGAGGTTTCCTGGGCAGGATGCTGTTCAGTGGAGAGGAGGTTTTCAAAAAATCCAGTGTATTGTCGGGTGGAGAAAAGGTGCGCTGCATGTTGTCCAAAATCATGCTTGCCAACCCTAACCTGCTGATTTTGGATGAGCCTACCAACCACCTCGACCTGGAATCCATCACAGCATTAAATACCGGGATGAAGGACTTTACGGGCAATATTATTTTTACCTCCCACGACTATCAGTTGCTGGATTCTGTAGCCAATCGAATTGTAGAAATTACACCCAATGGTCTAATCGATCAGTCCATGTCGTACGGAGACTACCTGCACAGCGACAAAATCAAGAAACTGCGAATGGACATGTATGGCTAAGAAGTAAAGGGATAATTGTCCGGTTTTATTAAGAAATTATCAAGGCAATGAATTCATTCTTTCATTTTCCGCAGATGGCTATTGGAAGCATTATAGGAGTGCGAGAAGCGCTCTGAATTGGCTCCATAATACCAATTAGACCTTGCTTAAATCAACAGCTAGAAATCTGAATTATTATCGAATGCCTCCTTTGCATTTGGCTCGAAGCGAACGGATTCTTAAACGAAAACTGAAATTACGGATGCGTTGTTCAGTCAATTTGGCCAGCTGAAAGTGGAAAATAAGTGGTTAAAAATAAAGTTGAGACGATACCGGTTTAGGAACGTGGCCAATGGTCTGGGCTTGAAAATCGCGAGTTGAGTATACCGGAACAAAGTCGTGCTGCCAGGGTGTCACGGTATACATTGTATTCTAAAAGAGTACAGGTTAGTAGGTCGGATGATGCAGTTATGAAAGCTACAGATAGCATGGAGGCGCGCTGGGGTAGTCCGGCTCATCAAATCGGCGGTCAAGAAATAGGATAAACCGATGATGATTAATGCTGGTCAAGGGAGTCAATTTACCTCGGAGGAGTCCGTAAAAACAACTCGGTCGATGGAAGGAGTTCAAATTTCCTTGGATGCAAAAGGTCGAGGGATTGATAATGTTGGGGTTGAGTTTTTTTTAAAGCAATTAAACATGTTGATCCAATCGACAATAGCAGAGCGCTGTATAAAAGCGTTGGGAAGTTGGTAAACTATTACAACCACAGTAGAAAACATTCATCCCTTGACTATAAGAAATCAGCGAATTGGTATTTTGTCCCCTCGGAAAGAACACCAAGTGAGGATATCGAAGAACCCTGCAACTACCACCGTAAAAATATCGCAAGCTTACCCGGAAGTAAAGGTCAAGCCCTACGGTTTGTTGCTGCTGCCAGCTAAACAGTTGGATGGACATAACACTGTTAATTAACCACGGAAATGAGACCTTTTAAAGGTCTATATTTTCCTTTACTTTTATTCAATTCCATCCAAAGGTGGTTGAACACCTCAGCCAAACTACCAGGTTAATTTGCTAATTAGTTACCCGCAAAAACTAATTTTTGGCATCGCATTCTACCTGCTCCCAAGATTAAGCTTAACCAATATGAAAATCTTATGACCTGGACCATGAATTACCAAAGTTTTGTAAAAATATTAAGAATATTTTTAATGATTAATCGCAAATATGAGTTCTACTATTTCGCATTTGGATAAAATTAATCAGTTGATTGCATCCTTTGACCTGGAAGCACTCCAAGCTTTTCATTCAGTGTCAATGACTAAGCAGTTCAAAAAGGGTAGCTTTTTACTTCGAGCCGGGGAAGTATGCCAATATAGCTTTCTTCTTCAAAGTGGAATTGCCAGAAAGTTTATTTACGAGCAGGAGAAAGAAATTACTACTGAGATTTATGTGGAACAGGACCTGGCAGTTTCTTTTTACGGATATGTTTTTCAAAAACCAAGTCGAGAATCTATTGAGTGTTTAACAGATGTAACTGTCCAAATGACAAGTTACCGCGGCTTTCAAGATGCAAAAAAAGGTTTCCAGCCTGGATGGAGTTGGATCTATTGATCACTGAATTATACACGGCCTGGCTTGAGGAGCGCTTATTGGAATTTCAGACGTTAAATGCTACCCAGCGTTATGAAAAAATGAGGCAACAAACACCCCATTTAATCCAACAGGTTCAATTGACTCACCTTGCCTCCTATCTTGGAATATCCTTGGAAACGCTCAGCAGAATTCGCTCAAAAAGGTGATTATTTGACTTATGTCAAATGGGGATAACGTTGTACACCTGAAATTTGCCGGTATAATTTAAACGTATTTGTATGTATCAGCGAATTATTGGTTTCGACCTGGCTAGAACCTACGCCATTTTGGGAATGTATATCGTTAATTTCAATATTGTCTTTGGAAATTTGAAAGACAACAGCTGGATTGGACAATTCCTGTTGCTATTTAATGGTAACTCTAGCACGGCCTTTGTTATGCTTTCCGGAATGGGCTTATCTTTAATGACCAATCGGGCGTACTATTCAGAGTCCAACCGCAAGAAAGTACGAGAGACGGTTCTAAAGCGTGCCACTTTTCTTTTTGTCTTGGGAATCCTTCTATCGCTCTGGTGGCCAGCAGATATCTTACACTTTTACGGCGGTTATATGGGTCTTGCTGCCATAATCTTGTATGCAGATAAGAAGTATTATTTAGGGCTCGCTTTGGGTTCGGTTCTGCTATTTCATTTAATCGCTTGGTGGTTCCCTTTCAGCACAGGCTGGAACTTTGAAAAGCTAGAATATGTAGATTTTTGGACCCTAACTGGATTCTTTCGAAACCTGTTCTATAACGGTTGGAATCCTGTTTTCCCTTGGCTGGCTTTTTTCATGGTAGGAATGTATCTAGGTCGGGTAGAAATGAACAACAATAAGTTTTTATGTAAGGTTTTTGGGATAGGTCTTGGGATGTTTTTATTTATTAACGTGGTCCAAACACTGGTAAACCAATTCAGCCAGAACGAGCAGTTATTATTTTTCATGAATGCAGATTATCTACCTCCATTTCTGCCCTTTATAATGAGTACAATGGGCTTTGATCTTATGCTGATCTCTGGCTTTTTATACCTAGGCCAGAAACTTCCACAAACTGCGATTGTTTTGAGTCTGGCAAAAATGGGACAGATGACCATGACCCACTACCTTTCGCATCTTCTTTTTGGATTAGTATTTTTTGAAACTATAATTAGGGCAGCAGGAATTAATCAGTCAGGTGATAAATTAACAGTTTCACCTGAGCTGATTGTTATCTACAGTATTGGATTTTTTATTGTCAGCTTTTATTTTAGTAAAATTTGGTTGAGAAAGTATTCAAACGGCGTGTTTGAGTCATTGATGCGCAAATTAACGGGCTAAAATTATTCAACATCAGCGATTTATTTCCTTTGCGGCTCCAATCCGGTCCTTCGGAAGTATATCAACCTAATTAATGGGTTAAAATAGTGAAAACTCGTTGGTAAAAGGAGGTCAGGATAATCGGACCTCCTTCTTGTGCCCGCCGAATTAGTTAAAATCAAGTGTTCGCAGATTACTCAAGTGATTTATTCCTTCAACACCTTTTTATAATACACTTGTTTGGATGCAGTTATTATCTGTACATAATAAATTCCATTAGCTAGGTGGTCCATCTTTAGTGGTTCAGCCACTGTGCATGTTTTTTGTAAAACTACCTTTCCTTTATTATCATAAAGCGTCACCGAAAAAAATTGATCCAAACCTTTGATGATCAGTTCGTTCGTAACTGGATTTGGAAATACTGACACTTCCACAGTAGGTGATTCCGAAAGGGTGGATGTAGAAAAACAAGAGGAGTTATGCGCAAAGTGACTTGATGTGTCAATGATTATGCTAGTATCCGTTGGCAAAAAGGACGAAAGATTCATGTAAATTAAGAACATTTCATCTTCTGTCCCTTCACCTCTTGAAACATCTTTGGGCGGATTATTGGGATTGTTAGGATTGTTGTTAGTGTTATCGTAGGTAGCTTCACCGTATAGTACGCTGCCTGCAGGTAATAAAATTGGCTTCTGAAACTGGTAAAAATACTGCCAATGAAAATCCCATTCTGGAATATCGATCAAATGAAGTGTATCATTTGTTGGAGTCACACAAAAAGCCTTAATTGACCTTCCAATTAGATGCATGTGTGGCATTATTCCTGTTAGTGTACGATTAATGTTGTTATTTACTTGGCTGTAAAAGGTTTTTACCGTGTTGGCTGGGATAAAGAGCGGTCCATTAATAAGACTGGTATTGTGGTTCAAGGCCGCAACGGTGCTTACATTTCTTAAATTAGCTGGTCCAAACTTTAAGCGCACCTGAGTACTATCTACTTCTCCGGCTACTCCACCCGGATAGTGCATTTGAACCACCAAATAAGAATTAGGTAATAATATAGCCCCAAATCCTGGAGCAAAATGGAAGGCGCTTTGACCTGGGGTATACGCAGTTATTAACCTGGATGTTGGTGATCCTGTACCACCAAAAGCATCATAACCGGGTAGAGGATCTGCCTGATCCAATTGCAACGGGGTAGTGGATGTATCTTGAAATACCAAAGCATGGTGAACGATATTGCGATTACCAGGATACACCTCAATGCTCTGAATAGTTCGTTGAGTAGAGTTGTTAACCGGGATGACGAACATACGGTACACATCATTTCCGGAGGTAATCGTGTATGCAGGAATTTGTCCAATAAAATCAGGAGACTGCAGTTGATACCCAGTAGAGTAGGTGGGTGGGGTGGGGGAATTGCTGACATCCCCATAGGGAGCAAAATTATTCACCCAATCTACTATTTCATTAATTTCATGATCACTAAGGGTGTTCGAATGGGCAAATTTGGTCTTTACTTGGCTTGCAGGAAAAGGGGGCATACTCAGCGCTTGTATCGATGCGGCGATTGAAAACCGATTTTCATAAACCTCCTCATAACTAACCAATGAAAATGGAGCAATCCCATTTTGGTTATGGCACCCAGTACAGTGAGAATAGATAATACAAGCTATTCCATCGGTCCAAGTTGGATTATGGGCCCAAGTGCTGAAGGAGCAATAATGAATGATAACAGTTAAAAAAAGTAGTCGTCTAACAAACATAACAGTGTTTTTGGGGTTAGACTCAAGCAAAAGAAATAAGTTTAACACTGGGAAGCGGTAGGGTAAACTTTTTTATCCTACCCAATTTTAACCGAAGTCATCGTTAACGCGCCCGCTACCGCTAAATCATTGAACAAGGCAACTTCTTCTCCTTTTTCCTGTAGGGCCAAAGTGTACAGCAAGGGAAGGTAGTGCTCTGGAGTGGGGATGGCCAGATCAAATGCTTTACCTTGTGAGCGAAACTGAATTAGGGGTTGATGATCGCCTGTTCGAATGCTGTTTTTCATTTTTTCAGAGGCTTCCAAGGCCCAGTCATAACCAAAGGTTTCACTCAGTCTTCTCCATTCTACTTTCCCGAGGTTGTGGACCATATTACCGCTTCCCACAATAAGGACGCCTTTACGGCGCAGGGCAGCCAGTTGCTTGGCCAAATCATAATGCCATTGGGCCGATTGGCGGTAGTCCAAGCTCATTTGAATCACCGGCACATCTGCATCAGGGTAAAGGTGTTTGATGACCGACCAAGCACCGTGGTCCAATCCCCATTTTTCATCCAACTCCACCTTGGTGTGGGTAATGAGCTGTTGGGTTTCTTTGGCCAATGTCGGGCTTCCGGGTGCGGGATACTGCACATCAAACAGGGCTTTAGGGAATCCGCCAAAGTCGTGGATAGTGCGGGGTTGCTGCATGGCGGTTACATAAGTACCCGGAGTTTCCCAGTGCGCTGAAATGACCAGAATAGCGCTCGGACGGGTAATTTCTTTGCCCACCTTTCGGAATCCAGTTACAAATTCATTTTCTTCAATGGCATTCATTGGACTTCCATGACCCAGAAATAAGACCGGCATTTTAGCGGTATTCCCGAATTCACGGGTCAAATTGCTTAATTCTTGAATTTTCATCGTTGCTCCAATAGCTGGTAATATTGCCAGTGTTTTTAAAAAATCTTTGCGATTCATAAGGGATGTTTTACTGGATGGAACTAGTTGAATTCTGTGACAAAGTTGGAGAGGAAGGGAGCATCAACGGTATCAGAATTCGGAAAATCGGTGTTGTTTTTAAGTAAGGAGTTCTTAGCTTTTCCCAGGGTTTTGTTCTATAGGAGGTAATTGGGGTAAATGAATGTGGAACTGCACAGCCAACCATCTTGATAAAATAACAACAGCAGCAGCAGCGCTTTCAGTTATCTCCTTTGGCAACTGCAGGGCAGCACAACCAAAATAAACAGCTCCTCCAGCCACACAGGCGAGCGCGTAAATATCTTTTCGAAATAGAAGCGGCACCTCGTTCAACAAAACGTCCCGTATCACGCCTCCCAAACTTCCGGTAATCGTGCCCATGACCACACAAACCCAAAATGGCAAGCCCGCTTCCAGGCTTTTTGTAATTCCGACAATAGTGAATAAACCCAGTCCGATGGTGTCGAATAAAAACAAGGTATTTCCCCATCGAAGCAGTTGCTCTTTGAAGAGTAGGGTAGCGAGTAAAGCCCATCCAGTAGCAATAAAATAGTTTGGATCGAGCATCCAAAAGGGCCGAACATCCAGCAGTAAATCCCGTAAGGTACCGCCTCCGATAGCAGTAACCAGTCCAATAATGTATGCTCCGAACCAATCGATTTGTTTGCCAGAGGCAAGTCGGATCCCACTAATGGCAAACGCGAAAGTACCGAGAAAGTCAATAAGGCTGCTGAAGGGCATTGCGTTTGAGCGGTGTTGAATTCTTTATGCAAAGAAATGAACCGTAATTAAGGTAACGGCTGCAAATTAATGGCTATTTATCCATTGTACAAGGTCCTTTACCATTTCTTTGGTAATGGTGTGTGGGGCTGGGTATTCGCGATAAGTGGGCTGTAGGCCTAAGCTCCCCAAATAGGCCTTGCTAGACCGGGCATATTGAATGTTCAATACAGCATCTTGCGTACCATGGGCTATAAATACCTTTAAATTTTGCAGCGATTGATGGGTAGCCAACTGTGGTTTGATTTCTTCCAGTAACCTCCCACTCATTAGGGCAATTCCATGTACTAAATCGGGTCGGGTGAGTCCGATGCTGTAACTCATTATGGCGCCTTGACTGAATCCACCCAAATATACCTTGCCCTTAATCTGGTAATTGGCTTTCACTTGTTCAATAAATTGGATCAAAAGGGCTCTGCTACTTGCCTCCTGCTCCCGATCGTAAACGGGTTTGCCGGAGGAAAAATCAACCTGGTACCAGGCAAAACTGTTAGCCCCCAATTGCAAAGGGGCCCGTGCAGCAATGACCAAAAAATGGGCTGGCACTTGGTTGGCTAATGAAAACAGGTCTTGTTCATTACTTCCAAGGCCATGCAATAAAATTAGCACAGGGGTTTGATCCGTTTTCTCGAGGGGCGCCCGGACTAAATAGGGGAGAGGTAACAATGGTTCTGTGGCCATAACAGCGGGAGTGCAAAAAGCAAACATACAAGTGATGAATAATAGTAGGCGCATAGTGAAGAAAAGGAATAAAAAGGTCAGCTTACTCTAGCATCAACGCAACATGAAATAAGCTCAACCAGCTTGTTGAAATTAACAAGACAAAAGTAGGTTGGCAACTTCCCTAATAGGTATCAGAAAACGGAAGTCCGATATTGATTATTGGAAATAAATGCGAAGGTGGAAAATGAAACAGCTCAAGAAGTAATCGCATGCATTTCCGCTCGAAACTGACTGGGTGTTTGACCGGTTTTTTTCTTGAATACGGCGGTGAAATACGCTTTTTCTTGGTACCCTAGTTCAAATCCAATTTCGGCAATAGGTTTATTGGAAGTAGCCAGCAGGTTTTTGGCTTCAATTAGTTTGCGGGTTTCAATCATTTCCGAAACGCTTTTTTGGAGAATTTGGTTACAGATCAGGTTGAGGTTCCGGGAGGTCATAAATAACTTTTCGGCATAAAAATCAACGCCCACGGGACGCCGAAAGTTGTCTTCCAAAATGGCTAAAAAGTTTTTAAAGGTGGTGTTTTGACTAGGGAGTTGTGCGGAGCTATTCGGTGTAACCTTTTGGCGCTCTGCTTCGATCATAGCAAGGAGGCCATTGAGTAAATGCCTGACCACCGCCAGGTCTGGGATTATTTCCTGCATTTCTCCGTTGATCAGCTCACAAAGTCCTACTAATCGATCAAACGATGGGCCCTTTTCAAGAGGTAAGTTGGCATGGTCGTGGTAATGTGCATAAAGCTGGAAAGCAGACTCCGCAATAAACTCGCTTTTAAACCGTAGCACCCACATTTGACATCGGCCATTTTCCGTCCGGGGCATTACCCGGTGAATTTTTCCCTTGGTAACGAAACTTACGAAGGGTGCTCGCAGGGTCGTCAATTTGAAATCAATAAAATGTTCCAATTGACCCTGTATTCCCACAATCAGCTCCTCATAATCGTGGTAATGGGGTTCATCCGGGGCAGCCTCAATCTTGCTTACCTCCGCTTCGGTCAGGGGGAAAATCTTAAAGAGTTGACTCCAGGCACGCTGCTGGCTCATGGACAAGCGTTTTTTTGGTGAATTTGGTTCTGTGATTTGATTCGAGATGTAACAAAAGGAGGGTCAGGCAGGTTCAATAGAGGCTTGATGGATGGAGAAAACAAATTTTAGAGCCTTTATTTATTGTGATTGCAGAGTCAACTGCCTTTTGAATCATCAACGAGGTAGTGGGTTTCTATCATAAGGATGAAAATAAGAACAAAGGCCAGGACATCGAGGCAAATGTAATAGCGTTTCCATGTTTTATTGAAAATAACGGTTATACACGTATACCCTGGCGAGCTTCTTAGGCATGGTGGTTCATTATCGATTTGTTCGTCAACGATAATTCATTGCTTAATTTATTTTCTATGAAGGAACAATTAATTTAGTGATAGTTCGATTTGCGTAAAAAGGAAATTTTTGCCTACATCAGAAAAATTTTTCCCGATAAAATAAAATAGTACTAATTTCGTTTTTGAAAGTATTACTTGTAAATCATTGAATGGTATGAAAATTTCATCTTACCCTCTTCTACTCCTGCTCTCCTTTTTCTACTTAGCTTGCCGGACCTCCGATCCAGAACCCCCAGCCCCTGAGCCTTGGAAAGAGGTTCCCGCTTTTACCTATTTTTTTAGAAACGCTATCAGCAGTGGCGTTTGGGACGACCAACTATATGTACTTACAGAATATACCCTCTCTGAGGTTCAACCGGATGGCTCAGCCCTTCACCGCTCCCTTCCGTATAGAGCCAGAGTACCACTTCCTCTCACCCGCGATTACCTGGTCCTGTACCAAGCCCTGCCGGGAGGATTGTTGTTTGTCCCTACGGAGCGTCCGGATGCAGATCCAGAAGACCGGGTCTTTCTATCCTTTGATTCACTCGGCTACGGTAATGCCAATACGATGGAACAGCACCTTTCCAAACTTAATGTGGCAGTGAATAGCAAGGGGCAGCTACTTTTACCGCTCAAAAATGAGAGGGAGGAGGAGGCTTTGTTTTTATTCAACGTCCAACTTTCAGTTGACCGACAACGGGTTGAGGAGGTCCGTTTTCAAAAAATAGAGGACTACCCGGATTTTGCTCACACCAGTTCGGTGCAATTGATGGGAGATGACTTTTTGGTAGGCCTCGTTTCTCAGCAGGGATACTCCTTTAAAGTGTATCCCGATGGGCAAACCCAAAAAGTATCGGAGGATCCAATTTATAAAGTGTACCCAGCCACCGATAAATGGTACGCCTGGGGATCTCCAGGAGGTAACTACTTCTCAGAGGATGACGGTGAAACCTGGACCTGGGTGGCCGATAGCCCCGTGTCGTTTGGAATTCCCGACATCACCATCATGCAAGGATACTCAACGTTTAGCAATAGAAGAGTAACTTGGAATTCATTCAACTTATATGAATTGACAGAGCGCACCGATCAGCCTGGATTTCGGTATCGGCGTTTGAACGTGGAGGGCTTGTCGGGGCACATCCTCCTCGAGTTGCGTGAATGGAGAGGAAATGTGTACGCAATTACGCCTTCAGGCGTATTTTCAAGAACAATAGAGGACTTCTTTACCGAGGCGAATTGAAAAGTTTGACTCGGATCAGCTGGTTTTAATCAACTGTGCTAACCGAATCATAACTCGAAAGGAACGATCTGGGTTTGATATCTGATTAACAGTTCCTGTAACCATTATTCGCTGTGAAGGACTGTAATAAGCCAACGCCCCGGATAACCCCGAGTGTCCAATAAAGGCTGGCACGGTGCCAAAAGGATTTAGAATCCAGGGTAGTTTGAAAAGTTGGATCCCTATTCCTGCTTTCATTGGAAAAAAGATCTTGTTCCATTTTTGAAGCGAAGGGAGATAGCTTTGGGGAAATAATTCTCCTAAAAAAAAGCCCTCTAAAAACCGAAGTAAGTCGCAGGATGAAGATACCATCCCTCCATCTGGTCCAAAAGAAGCCATCGCTTTGGGGATCCTCAAAACCTGGTCGCGAAAGTACAAGGGTTGAGGCTGAGAATCGGTTGGATCTGCATATAAATAAGTCTGGGAAAGACCAAGAAGAGAAATAATTTCTGAGTGGCAACAGGCAGCAAAGGCTACCCCTGTGCAATTTTCAATCATTCTTCCAAGCAGTTGAAAATTAGTGTCAGCGTATTTTGCTTTATGCAAGGTTCCGGGAGCAAAATGTGGGTGCATCGATTTACTAAGTGCTATAGCTTCCTCAAATGTCCACCCTTGATCTATTCCAGATGTCAAACGTTTTTCTAGTGAAGTTCCATCAGGTCCCTTCCCTTGAAAATAATCTGGAAATCCAGAGGTATGAGCCATTAATTGCCCAATAGTAATATGGGCTGAATAATCCATGCCTTAGAATACATGCAAATCCTTCATAACCTCCGAACCCAAGAACTTACCAATAGGATCCTCCAAACGCCATACGCCCCTTGATATTAATTTCAACACTAGGGCAGTGGTAAACAGTTTAGTAGTACTAGCTATGAAAAAGGGAGAATCAGCAGACAGATTTCCTGAGGCGCCATTCCAAATCTTGTTATCGAACTTCAAGGCAAATGTAGTACCAAATACCACTTTACCGTCAATTGACTTATCGAGTATGCCTTGGATGGCTTGGGTATTTTTCATGTCAATTCATACAATAATTGGAGGCACAATACTATCCAAAAAGTCAACAAATATAATAAGGGAGAGACAGTCAAATTACCAACGCAGTGGAGATTATTCGAGTTAACCTGCTGAATAGTGAATCGCATTTTCATCCAAGGATACATGCTCGGTTGAAACAGTCTGCAGATTACTCAACCCATCTTGGCAAAGGATCAGAAATTGCAACTTCGTAATGCGTTTGAGGTCAAACTTGACCTCAAATAAAATCGAATAGTTCGCTCTCTATTACTTCAAACGGGTTGTGCCACCTCATCTGGACAAAGTTCAACAAAATCTAATTCGATTAAACGCAACAATAGACCAATTTTTGTATATTCGATATATGGATACTGATTATAAAAATTATTTATGATATTGGACAAAACTCACAAACAATTGAATTTCAATTTACTTTTCAAATATAATTTTTTTTAATTTGTTAATACATCATTCTATTTACTTCTGCTCGAAAAATTTTAACGTAGATTAGCCCGGTATTATACTATATAGTTATATTATTAAAACAAGATGTTTTTTAATCTTTTATTTTTTAGCAAATAAAAAGTTGCAATGAAACTGTTCTACTCTTTTATTGTCGTGTTTTGCCTTTTGCTTACAGGACATTCGCTTCAGGCACAAACGCTCTCCTATGAGTTGGATAATCACTCATGGAAAGCGGCCACTGACGCCTCCGCTTTTTTGGATTCTGAGCAAATTCGATTGAACTCCCTGTTAGCACTGCCCGACTTGCCTACTGAAGACCGCGTTTTACACACTGCTGCTCAGAGGATGGTTACCTACATTCAGGCAGATTTGTCAACATCAGTCAGCTTAGGAAATTTAATTCTTCACTCATACAGAAAGGTAATTTCTGATGCATTAACAGAGGTCGATCTCAAGTCTCTCAATCCAATTTGGCTACATGATCAGTATGTTCCAAATTTGATTGAGCAACTAAGTTCCTCATCAATTGCTGGTCCACAAGCGGCCAACTAATCCCCTTTTTTATTCGCTAAGCGTTTATCTCATGAAAAAGAATTACACTTGGAAGGTTGCATACCTTCTAATACTTCCATT
>CANHDG010000065.1 GCA_947459365.1 Saprospirales bacterium | reverse complement strand
GAGCGGAGGTGGTCCACTGGAATATCGAAGAATCCTTGCACCTGGTCGGCATGGAGGTCCATGGTTACGATCCGGTTGGCTCCGGCGGTGGTAAGGAGGTTGGCCATCAGTTTGGCACTGATGGGTACCCTTGGTTTGTCTTTTCGGTCTTGCCGGGCATACCCAAAGTACGGAATGACAGCCGTGATGTACCCTGCGGAGGCGCGGCGGGCGCTATCAATGCAAAGCAGCAGCTCTACCAGGTTGTCGTGGGGCTGACAGGTGCTTTGAATAAAAAAGGAATAAGATCCGCGGATGCTTTCGTTGATGACGGGTTGCATTTCGCCGTCGCTGAAGCGCGAAAGGGTAAAGTCACCCAAGTTGGTTTGGTAATGGTCGGCTATTGCTCCGGCCAATTCGGTGGAGGCGGAGCACGAGAATAATTTTACTTCGGGCATGAGAGCACGTTTTTCAAGTGAGGGAGCGTTGATCTGTGAAGGAAGTCCAGATTTACCCGACAAAGGTACCGTGCCTCCTCCAAATTTAATACTAATTTTATATTTCCCTCCGTTCAGGCAGCGAATTTAATAATTAGGGAGTCAATGGATTGGTGTATCTTCGACCACCTGAACGAATTGGGGAACTGGCGAGTCTTATTTGATTTTTTGACCACTGGCAATTGAACGAAGAAACCTTAATCCAGGGGTGCCTGCGCGGATCTGTTCAGCACCAACGCGCGTTGTACGAGCGGTATGCCGGCAAAATGTATGCCGTATGCCTTCGGTATGCCCGTACGCCTGCCGATGCGGCGGATATTTTGCAAGAGGGATTTATTAAGGTTTACACCAAGCTTAATCAATACCATTTTCAGGGGTCTTTTGAAGGATGGATTCGTAGAATCATGGTCAATACAGCCTTGCGTACTTACCAGCGACATCGCTATGAATTGGAGCAGACAGGCTTAGAACGGCTTCCTGAATCCCCTCAAGAGGCAGATGCGATTGCGTTGTTGTCCGAAGGGGAGTTGCTGGGGATGATTGGGCGGTTGCCGGATGGCTATCGCTTGGTATTTAACCTTGTTGCTATAGAAGGCTACTCCCATGCTGAGGCAGCAGAGGTGTTGGGAATTCAGGAGAGTACCTCCCGGTCTCAGCTAACCAAGGCAAGGCGATGGCTGTCGGAGGAGCTCAATAGAGCGACGAATGTAGGTTTGATCGATAAATAAACAGGAAAAAAAGGGTAAACGGTTTTAAAAACCATGGTACTAACTAATTTTAGACAAACATGATAATGCCCGAAGAAGAGCTGAATCATCAATGGCGAGACCGATTGAAAGAAGCTTCTGTTCCTCCCCCGGCCTTTGTTTGGCCGGAGATAGAACATGCCCTTCAGAGGAAAAAACGGCGCGCACTCCTTTGGTGGTCCAGTGGAGGCGCTGCGGTGCTGCTGGCTGGAGCGTTCTGGTACAGCACTTATCTGCCAGAAAAGAATCCAACGGTGCCCGCCCCAAGTTCCATTGCGACCGTTCTTGAGCTGGCGAAGCCGTCTGTGTCCGCTTCCCTTTCTCAGGAGGGGATTGGGGCTGCTTCTGTTCCTCAACAGGAGCGCCAGAAACTAGCCCTTGAGTCAAGCCGAAGTTCTGACGCCTCCTTCAAGGCCGCAGAGGAGCTGCCACCAAACAAGGTGGCGCACGCTGCACTTTTGGAGCAAGAGCAGCCTTCTGTAGCTCCACAAAGCCGGGGTGTTTCCCCATTGCTACCCTTGGCGGTTTCGTTCCCTGCACCGCTGTTGTCCAGTGCGAAGGCTTTACCCGGATGGCCAAGCGGCGTGATTCGAAAGCGCAAGGAGCAGACGGGGCAGTGCTACGATTTTTCTGAAAACCGCCGTGCTTGGTTGCTGGAGGGGTATGCTGGTCCACTTTTCGCTCGAAAGGTGCTGGAGACAGCTGGTGACCCAGAGCAGGAGGCGTACCGGGATCGGAGGCTAGCAACAGAGGGTCCCGGATGGGGCTTTAATCTGGGAGGGCGTGCTGCTTATTTATTTTCCGAAAAATACCTGTTAAGTGCAGGACTGGATTACCAACAATTTGCGGAGGTGTTTGAATATGCGGATCCTTCTTCCATTGAATACATTATCAAACAGGTCTTGGATGTAAGCACCAACACCTGGAAGATAGACACCATTGACATCAACTTTGGAGAAGAGCGCACCCGGGTCATTAACCGCTTCGGACTGTTGGATGTGCCGTTGTCCGTGGGTTACGAGTGGAGGACCGGTAGAATGGGGCTCCGCCTGCAAGGGGGAGCTGCCGCCAACCTGTTTTTCTGGAAGCGGGGGGCGGTTTTGGATCCTCAGACGGGTGCTCCAGGGTATTTCACGCCCGGAAAAGGCAGTCAATCGGTTTTTCGCCTTCGTGCTGGCTTGAGCTGGCAGGCAGGTATGCAATGGTTCTGGCATATTGCACCTAAAACAAGGGTGGTAGTGGAGCCAACTTTCCGCCAACAAATTACACCCTTAAATCAGGTTGGCTATCCCTTGGAGCAGCGGTACCAAAATTGGTCGCTCCGGATTGGGTTTTCAAAAATAATGTAAAAAAATGGAGACAACAGGCAGCGAAATTTCTCTTCAATCTATCTTATTAAAAAATAAACGCCTCGCATTGAGCAAACGCCTTTACATATTGCTTTTTCTCTTAACTGGTCTCAGTTTCTCCTCCTGCAGGAAGGATTCAGTTACGTTTAGTACCTATCCTGCTTCAGTAGACGATCTGAGGGGCATTTTTACGCAGCTACCTGGTTCGGATAGGGTAACGGTCTTTACTTTAGTGCCAGGCGGTCGGCCAATACCGGATACTGTTTTAGCTACTGCGTCTGGAGTCCGGGTATTTTTGGCCTTGACGGAGGCACTTTTTGCGAATCCTGCCGGCGAGCTGTGGCCCTGTAGCAGCTGTTCTACCTTTAAAGTAGTGGTGACGGAGGCGAGCAGTAAAAGCGACTGGGTCGCCTACCAGCTTCCTGCAATAGATCAAGATGGTCGGTTGTTAAACCATACTCCGGCCGTGAAAGTAGCCGTTTTCTGTGACGGAAATGCTTTGGAGTTGGCAACTAATCGTTATATCAAAGTACAAGTTCCTATAAATAAGTTAGTGAATCAGTTAGAGTTAGCTACATTGGGGTCCAATCCTGCTGCTTGGCAGCAGGGCCCCTCTGGGTCCTTGTTTTGGGCGGATTGGACTCCTGCTGGCAGCTCTGAGCAGCTCTCCGGATATGAATTATTAATGCCTGCGCTCGGCTGGGCAGCGGGTGTGCGCCCCCTGGATGCCAATGGTTACTCTTCCTACTGTATTTCTTTGCCTTTGCAATTTGACCCCGGAAATACGGTGGCGTATCTTTCTTTTGGTGGGGTTCCTACCTTGGTAGAAATGCAGCCTACAGTTGAGGGGCACTTTTGCGCTCAGAATGTTCCATTGGGATACCCTGTCAAGATATTAACGGTTACCAAAGCTGGAAAGTCGTATTGGATTGGATTTAAGGAAACAGAAACGGCGACCAATGCCTTGCTTCAGGTGACTCCTGAGGAGCGCGGCCAACAAGATGTAATTAGCAGTATTCTCAGTCTCTGAGATTAAGACACAATACCCGTGTTTAGTATTTTGTATTGTAACCGAGCCGGAAAAGTCCGGTTCGGTTTTTTTAATTCAGCTCAATTTGTTGCATGAACAATGGTTGGCCATAAAAGAGGCTGCCTTTTTCTGAGGCATTCGGGTCCGCTTCCGTTGTCAAAAACGTTCTGCTTCCGCCTTTGCTGCAGCGCTGTTCTTTCTCTGGGTGTCGGATTAAGTAATCAGCCAGGCTTTGTGCCACAATCGGTCCTTGTGACAACAGCTGGATGGAGGCAGGAGTAAATTGCCTGATTTTGGACCACATCAGCGGGTAATGGGTGCACCCCAAAACCAGGGTGTCCATCTGGGGGGCTTGGTGGAGTAATCGAGTAATATTTTTTTGGACAAAAAAATCAGCTCCGGCACCTTCGTGTTCCTGGTTTTCAATCAGCGGGACCCACATGGGACAAGCTTCCTGGTGGACTTGTAGTTCTGGAAAAAAATGGGCGATTTCCAGTAAATATGAGGAAGACTGAACCGTTCCTGCCGTTGCCAGGATGCCAATTTGGCCTGTTTGGGTATAATTTCCGATAATTTCTGCAGTGGGGCGAATGACACCCAGTACCCTGCGCCAGGGTTCCCAACGCTGCAGGTCCTGCTGCTGTATAGTGCGAAGGGCCTTTGCAGAGGCAGTGTTACAAGCTAAAATCACCAGCGGACAGCCCATGTTAAAGAGGGTTTCTACGCACTCCAGGGTGTATTTGTAAATCACCTCAAAAGAACGGCCCCCGTAAGGAGCTCTGGCATTATCACCCAAATAAATATAATCGTAGAGTGGCAGCTGTGCCGCAATTTCTTTAAAAACGGTAAGTCCACCGTATCCTGAATCAAAAATTCCAATGGGGCCGGTCATTTTGGAGCGTTGGATGCAAGGGCGGATTGGATTTGCTGAATCAGGGTCTGGATATCCCATGCTTGCTCTACCCGAAACTGCCCGATTCGGGTGCGCCGAAGCGCGCTCAGGTAGGCACCATTGCCGGTTCGTTCGCCCATGTCGTAAGCGAGCGAGCGGATATACGTACCTTTTCCGCACACAATGCGAAAATCAGAGCGGAGCCCATTGGGGTAATTGGGGTGTAGCCAAATCGGATGTCCCTTACCAGCGATATCGATGGGTTCTGTTTGATCTATGGGTCCGGTGGGGTAGAGGGAGGAGAGTTCAAATGCGTCAATTTGGACTTGGCGGGGCTGAAGTTCCAGTTCGTTTCCTTTTCTGGCATGTTTATACAGCCGTTTTCCGTCCACCTTTACTGCAGAAAAAACGGGGGGGAACTGCTCAATCGTCCCTGTAAGGGTAGACCTTGCTTGTTCGATCAAAGCGTCGCTGAGGGATTGAGTCGGCTCTTGGGGTTCTACGGGTTTCTCCAGATCGAAAGAAGCGGTCACGGCACCGAAGGTCATGGTGCCTGTATATTCTTTTTCTTGGCCTTGAAAGGTATCGATTCGACGGGTGTAGTCTCCGACACAGATCACCAAGAGTCCTGTAGCAAGGGGGTCTAATGTGCCGGCATGGCCCACTTTCGCGCGCTTTACGCCCAGTAGTTTGCTGATCCAGTACCGCACTTTATTGACCACATCAAAAGAGGTCCATCCCAGGGGTTTATCGATTAGCAAGACGAATCCTTTGGGAAGTGGGAGCGGTAACTGTTCAGGTAGTACTATTTCGAGTGCTTCGGATACCATTATAAGCTTTTGGTGCGGCCCCCATCGACGGGCAGGTTGATACCATTAATATAGCTGGCTGCGGGACTTGCCAAAAAGGCGACAGCAGCGGCTATTTCAGCAGGTTGGGCAAATCGGCGCAAAGGAACGTGGCTTTTAAACTGCTGGGCCACTTCTTCGGGGCTGATTTGACTGGCAGCGGCTCTTTTTTCGATAATTTCGGTTAAACGGCCGGTTTCGGTATAGCCAGGTAGTACGTTGTTTACGGTAATTCCGAAGGGACCCGCTTCATTGGCCCAGGTTTTGGACCAGCCTGCTACGGCCCATCGGGTGGTATTGGAGACCCCGAGGTTGTCCAGAGGTTCCTTAACAGAAGTGCTGATGATGTTGATAATCCGACCGTATTGAGCATTTTTCATCCCAGGTAGCACCGCTTGTGCTAACAGGTGATTGCAAAGCAGGTGGTTTTGGAGTGCTTCCAATAAGGCGGTGGGTTCAGCTTGAGTAAGTGGCCCCCCAGGAGGTCCACCGGTATTGTTCACGAGGATGTGTACGGGTGCTTGTTGGACGAGTTGAAGGACTTTTGTTTCGAGGTCAGTCCGGTTTTTATAATCCACCACCAGGTATTGGTGGTGTTGGCCTTGGGTAGTATCTAGTTCAGCGAGGGCGGTCTGTAAGCTGGTTTCGGTTCGGGCCAGGAGGGTGACGTTCGCTCCCAGGCGTGCGAGTTCGATGGCGGTCGCTTTTCCAATTCCGGCACTGGCTCCGCCTACCAAGGCATGTTTACCGATTAAAGAGAGCATCATTTTTTTGTCGGAGAAATAAGTTGAGAAAATTGCGGCCTTCAGTAGCCAGGATTTTCCAGCCCACTTTACTGAATACTACACCTGGACGTAGTTCGACAGGTACGGGGTCGACATGGACGCGTTTTTTAGCGAGTAGTAAAAATTCCAAGTCAAACAAAAACCGATCGATCGTGGTCTCGAGGAAAATTGCCTTACCTGCTCGATCAAAGCCTTTTAGTCCGCATTGGGAGTCGGTTACCTGAAGTTGAAGCAGGTTGCGCAACATCCAGCGCAGGGATTTGGAGAGTAGCTTTCGGAATTGGGGTACGTGTGCGTAGTAAGCCAGGTCGCGGTTGCCTGCGGCAATTCCCCCAACTTGAAGGAGATGTTCTACCACAGCGGCCATGCTTTCGAGGGTATAGGGGAAATCGGCGTCTGTTATCAGGTAAAAATCGCCCTCGGAGGCTGCAATTCCTTGTCGCAGGGCATATCCTTTTCCACGGTTTTCCTCGTAGCTAACGAGGTGCATGCCCGGGAGGAGGGAGGGCAGCTGGTCGAGCACCTCGGGTCGAGCCCCATTCGGATAGCCATCATTCACCAACGTAAGGGAAACGGAGACCGGTAGGCTTGCTAGGCGGTCGGTGAGTTCCCGGTAACGATTGGCAAAGGAAATACCCCAAGCTTCGGAAGGATTGAAGCAGGGGACGACGATACATAGTTGAGCAGTGGTCTGCATGTGCCGCAAAGTTAGGACACTTTTATGGATTGTTGCGCATCTGGTCAGGGTGCAGTGTAGCACTTTTTACGTATTCGGTCGTGGAGACGTTTCGGTCGTTCCCCATTTTCTCGTATCTTTGCCGGCTTATGTTGGGAATACATGTGCAATTATGCGGAAAAGGGGAGGAGGGCTGATCAAAAGTTAGAGCGGGAGGAATTGATTAAAGGGAGTAGGCTTTTGGAGCGGTTTTTTTCTTTTTTCTTCAGGTTGTCATGAAAAGAGCCAACGGAATATTCAAATACCATACCTATGCCACTCGAATTTGGTGCATTTTTAAATCGTTTTCCTACGGTTGAATTGCCGTTAACCCTGGGCGAAGAGGCCCATCACGTATTTGGTACTGAGAACCAGCCTTTATCGGATGAGATGATCGAGCAATTTATTGCGCCCTTAGATGGAGGACCACAAGATGAGTTCACCGAATATGTGCCTTGTTTCTCTTTTATTACGGAAGAGCAACAGGTAGGATTGGTATGGTGGAAAGCGGAACTCTTGAATTACCAATATGTGTTGGCTGTTTTTTCGGCAAAAGGGGAGCCGTTTGACCGGCAGGTTATTTCGTATACCCAAGTAAAAGGAGCGGCAATAAGGCGGGCGGTAGCAACTATTGATACCGATTTCTCCATCTTGATTGCGGAGGGATTATCGGACTCTGAACTATATGATCCGGAGAGTACTCGGACCAGGGTTTTGGAAATTATGCCGAACGGGCAAATTGTCTCCGGCGACCGGTAATTGATCCAATGGGTGCAGTGCCCTTATTTTGTAGATCCTTGAACAAATAGAACCTATGTCAAATGCAATCGATCGTGCAGAAGAACAAGTCGCTCCTCCTTTGGACGACCTGGTAGATACCCGGCACATCAGTATCAAAGGGGCGAGGACCAATAACCTGCGCAACGTGGACCTGAAAATCCCGAAAAATCAGCTGGTTGTAGTCACTGGAGTATCTGGATCCGGAAAATCCAGCATTACCATGGATACCTTATATGCAGAGGGGCAACGCCGGTACGTGGAAAGTTTGTCCAGCTACGCCCGTCAGTTTTTGGGGAGAATGAAAAAACCGGATGTAGACTACATCCGGGGAATTTGTCCAGCCATCGCTATTGAGCAGAAGGTAACCACTGGAAATAACCGCTCCACCGTCGGTTCTATGACCGAAATCCTCGACTACCTGCGCCTGTTGTATGCCCGGGTGGGTACGTTTTATTCTCCTATCAGCGGTGGAGTGGTCAAAAAACACGAGGTAACCGATGTGATCGACTACCTAAAGGAACTTCCAGAAGGGACCCGGGGCTATATTTTAATGCCTTTTCCCAAAAAATACAAAGAACGCAGCCTTCAACAAGAACTCAACCTGCTTCTACAAAAAGGATATACCAGGGTGGCTCTTGAGGAACAGGTGCTCTCCATCGAAGGGGTGTTGGAGGGAGAATACTCCTCCGAACTGGGTGAGCTGAGTACCCCTGCCTTTCAATACCGCGATCGATTGTTTTTACTGGTGGATCGGTTTGCCCTTCCGCTGTCCGATGAGAGCGATTGGATGCGTTTGGCCGATTCTGTGAATACTTGCTTTTTTGAAAGCGAAGGTGAATGTACTATCCGGGTATTGGGTGGAGCGGTTACTTTTTTTAATAACCGATTTGAGCTGGATGGAATGGAGTTTCCGGAGCCGACTCCTCAGTTATTTAACTATAATAATCCTTACGGTGCCTGTCCTACTTGTGAGGGCTACGGCAAAGTCTTAGGGATTGATCCGGAAAAAGTCATCCCGGATGCTAGCAAGAGTGTTTACGAGGGAGCTATTGTGCCTTGGCGAGGTGAAAAGAGCTCAGAATGGCTTAGTCCACTTTTGACGCATGCCCACCGCTTCAGTTTTCCGGTGCATGAGCCCTGGAACGTTCTCAGCAAAGAGCAGCAGCAACTGGTTTGGAAAGGAAACAGTTATTTTCAAGGTCTAGACAGTTTTTTTAAAGAGCTGGAGACCAAAACATACAAGATACAAAACCGCGTAATGCTGTCCCGTTACCGCGGAAGGACCGCTTGTCCGGATTGTGGAGGGGCCCGTTTGCGGATGGAGGCCAATTGTGTTCGGGTAGGGCCTCCAGAGACGAGCAAGCGCATCAATGAGTTGACGGTGATGCCCTTGGAGGAACTACAAGCGTATTTTAAGGGCTTGCAGTTGACAACATTTGAGCAACAGGTAGCCAAGCGATTGTTATATGAGTTAAATACGCGGATTGATTTCATGGTGGAGCTTGGCTTGGGGTATTTAACCTTGGAGCGGGTCAGTAGCACCCTTTCCGGTGGGGAAACTCAGCGTATTCACTTGACTCGGACGTTGGGGAGTAATTTGACTGCTTCCATGTACCTGCTGGATGAGCCTTCGGTGGGCTTGCACCCGAGGGATACCGCTCGCCTGGTGAGTGTGTTAAAGCGCTTGCGGGACCTTGGAAATACGGTCGTGGTGGTGGAGCATGAGGAGGAGGTGATCCGCCAAGCAGATTTTTTGGTGGATATGGGCCCTGAGGCAGGTATCCACGGGGGAAATCTGGTGTTTGCAGGCCAGTATTCCGATCTGGAGAAGACCGCGCCACACAGTCTAACCGCCCAATACTTGAGTGGTGTTCGCCGTATTCAACTTCCAGGAGCCGGCAGGGTGCCTGGATCATTTCTGGAGCTAAAAGGCGCTCGGCAACACAACTTGAAAGGGGTGGACGTCCGGATCCCTTTGAACACCTTGACCGTAGTCAGTGGGGTTTCCGGTTCAGGAAAAACAACCTTGGTGCGCGATATTTTAGCCCCAGCGCTGCAGCAGCATTTGCCCGAACCTTCTACGCGGGTGCCAGGCGTATTTGAGCAGCTGGAAGGTCCGGTTCGAAAAATAACCGCTGTGGAATTTATCAACCAAAGCCCGATCGGAAGAAGTAGCCGCTCGAATCCAGTTACCTATGTGAAGGCGTATGATTATATTCGCGACTTGTTTGCCAACCAGCCCATGAGCAAAGTGCGTGGCTTTTTACCTAAACACTTCAGTTTTAATGTGGAGGGAGGGCGATGCGAGGCGTGTAAAGGAGAGGGAGAACAGGTGGTAGAAATGCAATTTTTAGCGGATGTTCACCTAGAATGTGAGGAATGCAAGGGCCGGCGATTTAGAAATGAGGTGTTGGATGTAACGGTGCAGGGAAAATCGATCTACGAGGTTTTGAAGCTCAGTGTAGAGGAAGCCTTGGAGTTTTTTAAGCAACAAAAAGAAATTGTGGCCCGTCTTCAACCCCTCATGGATGTTGGGCTGGGTTATGTTCAATTAGGGCAGTCTTCTAGCACTTTGTCGGGAGGAGAGGCACAGCGCGTTAAATTAGCCTCTTTTTTGATAAAAGATCATGCCGCTGGTCATATTTTCTTTATTTTTGACGAGCCAACCACCGGTTTGCATTTTCACGACATTCAGAAATTATTGAATGCCATGAATGCCTTGGTGGAAAAGGGGCATACGGTATTGGTGGTAGAGCACAACTTGGACGTAATCAAATCGGCCGATTGGGTGATTGATCTGGGTCCGGAAGGGGGCACCAAGGGTGGATCTTTGGTGTATGAAGGGCCACCTGCGGGTTTAATGGAAGTAGAAAATAGTTATACAGGCCAGTTTTTGAAAGAACGCCTCTCGTTCTAGATAGGCTGGTTATAGGATAAGCTATCTAGGTGAATGGGAGTATGATTCTTTTTGTGCTTGGAGTGTCTGGTTCTGGGAAGACCACTGTCGGCCAGCAGCTGGCGGAGCGGTTAAATTGGCCGTTTTTTGATGGAGATGCCTTTCATCCCCCATCGAATATTGAGAAAATGGCCGCAGGAATTCCATTGACCGATGAGGATCGGGAAAGTTGGTTGGAGGCGATCAATGAGCAGGCGAGGCGGGTCAAGTCAGGTGTTTTTGCTTGCTCTGGATTGAAGGAGTGCTATCGGCAGCGTTTAAGGAAAGGGCTTCGGGTTCCGGTCCGATGGGTGTTGTTAGAGGGTGATCCGGAAGTGATCAAGCAACGTATGTTGGGTCGGAAAGACCATTTTATGCCAGTCAAATTGCTGCAGTCCCAGCTGGATTTATTAGAGGTGCCAGAATATGCGATCCGGGTAAGGA
This sequence comes from Saprospirales bacterium, assembly GCA_947459365.1. Taxonomy (GTDB): domain Bacteria; phylum Bacteroidota; class Bacteroidia; order Chitinophagales; family Saprospiraceae; genus M3007. The sequence continues at coordinate 3,809 of CANHDG010000065.1, read as the reverse complement.
TAGAGTCCCCCCTTGAAACCGTTCTTGACTTTTTAATACAACAGCTCAATATGAAACAATCGTTCGGCCTTATCGGTCTAGGAGTCATGGGAACCAATCTTAGTCGGAATCTCGCCCAGAGAGGGCACCGGCTTTCCCTTTACAATCGGTTGGTAGTTGGAAAAGAAGAAGGCGTTGCAGCCGCAGCAGTGGCGCAACACAAGGAGCTCCATGCAGCCGTTGCCTTTGAGGATCTTTCCGTATTTGTTGCCTCTCTGGCAACACCCCGTCAAATTATATTAATGGTGGAAGCAGGTGCCGCAACGGATGCGGTTGCCGCCGAGCTGCTGCCGTTATTGTCCCCAGGGGATGTGGTGATGGACGGTGGCAATGCTCATTTTTTGGACACTGAACGCCGTCAGCAAACGGCGTCCGAATTGGGTATTCACTGGCTAGGAGTCGGTATTTCGGGGGGAGAACAGGGTGCTTTGCGCGGTCCATCCATCATGGTGGGAGGAGCCAAAGAAGCGTATGATCTGGTGGCAAAGGTCTTGCACTCGATTTCTGCTCTCGGTGAAAATGCGTACACTTGCTGTGGGCTAGTTGGCCCTGGCGGCGCTGGGCATTTCGTAAAGATGGTCCATAACGGTATCGAATATGCCGAAATGCAGCTCTTGGCAGAGTGCTACTTCCTGCTTCGCCGAGGCAATGGACTGGATCCGGAAGCCATTGCAGCCGTGTTCAAGAATTGGGAGTCCAAGGGGGATGGCAGCTATTTACTGGATATTACCCAACAAATTCTCCTAAAGAAAGAGGACAATGACTGGCTGCTGGACAAGGTCCTGGATGCTGCTTCCAATAAGGGTACCGGTGGATGGGCCAGCCTTGCGGCCATCGAACTGGGTGTCCCTGCTACCTTGATGAGTACCGCTTTATTTGCCCGTTACCTATCGGCCTTCGTTGCAGAACGTAAACGGGCCTCCTCCCTCGCTCCACGTAAAATCGTCCGGGAGGAAATTCAACCAGATAAGCTGCGAAAAGCGTACCGAACCGCCCGGATGGTCAACCACCACCAAGGCTTCCAACTGCTATCAGCCGCTTCCGATAAATATGGATGGAACCTCTCCCTAAAAGAGATCGCACGGATCTGGACCCGGGGTTGTATCATTCGATCTACCTTAATGGAGGAGCTTGCTCGGCGGATTCCGGTTCAAGGTTCGTTGCTGGATTCCAGGGAGTGGCTGGAACATGCTATGCAAGGGCACACGAGTCTGACGGAATGCCTGACGCAGGGCCACCAACAAGCATTAGCCATGCCTTGCCTCTCGGCGGCGCTGAGTTTTCTGCATGGCTACATGGAGCCCAATTCTCCGATGAACCTGATCCAGGCGCAGCGAGATTGCTTTGGTGCCCATACCTATCGTAGAAAGGACCAGCCCAAAGCAGGGCCTCAACATACTGATTGGCTGATCACGGACTAATCGTTCAGGACCCGGACTCCTTCACTGAGTTGAACGGGGTAATGGACCATTGGAATGCCAAATGTGGAGAGGTAGGCGGTTGACAAGGAGTGAATAAGCTCCGGAAGAGTGTCTGTTTGCACGAGACACAGTACGCAACCTCCAAACCCACCGCCCATCTGCCGGGCTCCAAGTACCCCTGCCTGGCAGATGGCTTGCTCCACTAGAAAGTTGGTTTCCGGAACACAGACCTCGTACAAGCTGTCCAATCCCCGGTGACATTCGGTCAGTAATCGTCCAAATTCCGTTAATTGGCCTTCTTCGAGCAGCTGGCAAGCGAGCTGCACCCGCTCGATTTCCTCCACCACAAATAGGCAGCGACGAAAAACCGTTTCTGGTAACAAGCTGGAACGGTCAATAAGGGCCTCCCTAGCGACCTCGCGAAGGCTGGTAATCTGAAGACCATCCCCCTGTAAGTAGGCAACCCCGGCTTCGCACTCCGCCCGGCGGGTGTTGTACTCGCTTTCGACGAGCCGGTGTTGGACACCAGAATCCAAAAGTACCCAGCTGTAAGGCCCCTGCGGAACCGAAAAATAACGAACGCTCAAGTCACGGCAATCCAACTGAAGTACCTGTCCTGCTTTCCCAAACAGGGAGGCAAACATATCCATGATCCCGCATTGGGTTCCAACAAAGTTGTTTTCGGCGCGTTGAGCGAGCTGCGCTAACTCCAGCCGGCTTTTTCCTTGCTGGAAAAGTGTATTGAGGGCCACCGCCATTGCACTGACCAAAGCCGCTGAAGAAGAAAGACCCGCCCCGGTAGGAATGTTTCCTCCAAATGCGATGTTCAAGCCCGTGGTCGGTAAACCAAGGAGCCTAAACTCCTGCAGTACTCCTAATAGGTAATTGGCCCATGATGTTTCTTTTTGAAAGGAAAGCGCTTCTGCATCCAGCTGTATAAATTCTTTCCAATCCGCCGCATAGCAATGAAGCTGGTTGTCCTCGCGCAAGCCGATCGCCAGCCAAATAGATTGCTGAATCGCACCGGGTAAAACAAAGCCCGCGTTGTAGTCTGTATGCTCCCCAATTAAATTGATTCTGCCAGGTGCCTGGACTAGCAGCGCTGGACGGGTATTGAACTGTTGTTGATAAAGGGTAGCGATGGATGCTTGTTGCACGTTCGTTTAATTTAAACTTCGAAGGTACGGCGTCTGGAATAAAAGTCGCTTTTTGCAGCGGTAGCAGAACAAAAATTACTCCTGAACGAGATTGCGGAAATCATTCTTTCAGGATTTACCTAGTTTAAAAATAAGAAAGGTATAGAGGGTAAGAAGAGTCTGGACTCCTTTTGATTTTTTGGTAGAGCGAAAGAGTAAAATATTATTTTGATTTGGGGAAAGGAAAGAGCGCTTGCCTTGAATTGGAGCCCTTAAATTCTCAATTTTATTTGTCTATAAATTAGAACAATTACCGAAGTATTGTAGTGGAATATGGTAAAAAAGGGTACTTTTGCGGACAATTTTGAATTTTCATCGCTAAAATCTAACACGATTTAAAATGGCAAAAAAACGCATCGCCATCAACGGATTCGGTCGTATTGGCCGATTAACTTTCCGCAATTTGGTTAAAAATCCGAATGTTGAAGTTGTGGCAATCAACGATTTGACCGACAATGCCACGCTTGCACACCTCCTGAAATACGATACCATGCATGGTCGCTTCGAGGGTACTGTGGAAGCGGATGACACGTCTATCACCGTAAATGGTCATAAAATTGCCGGTCTGGCAGTCCGCAATCCTTTGGAGCTGCCTTGGAAAGAGATGCAGGTAGATGTAGTGTTGGAGTGTACTGGTATTTTCCTAGACAAAGAAAAAGCAGGCCTGCACATCCAAGCCGGTGCCAAGCGGGTTGTTTTGTCAGCGCCACCCAAGGCAGATGACGTACCCACGTACGTAATCGGTGCCAACCACGATAAGATGACAGCGGATGATTTGATCGTCTCCAATGCTTCCTGCACCACCAACTGCCTCGTTCCAATGATCCTGACCCTTGAAAAGGCCTTTGGGGTAGAGCAGTTCTTCATGAACACCATTCACGCGTATACTTCTGATCAAAACTTGCAGGATGGTCCTCACCGCGACTTGCGCCGTGCCCGTGCTGCTGCCCAGAACATCGTTCCTACCAGCACCGGTGCCGCAAAAGCAGTAGTAATGGTGGTTCCTCACTTGAAAGGAAAAATCGAAGCGCACTCTATGCGTGTACCAGTGGCAACGGGATCAGTTACCGATGTAGTGGCAACCCTTAAAAAGCCTGCAACCATCCAGGAGATCAATGCTGCTTTTAAAGCCGCAGCAGAAGGCCACTTGAAG
>CANHDG010000064.1 GCA_947459365.1 Saprospirales bacterium | reverse complement strand
CCATTCGCTGAGAAGGATCAATCTCAACCTTGACGATATTTTTCAATTTTTCGGGTATTTCAAAGGAGTACTCCGGATCCACCCAGCGGTGATCTGGAAGCAACACCCGCTCGAGATTACTTTCTTGCTTCTTTTCTCCACGCATAGATTCCAAGGGTGCGTAATAAAGGGTTTGTGATCCATCGTCGAAGGTTACCACCACTTCGAGTGGCATAGCTAATTTTCCAATGCGCTCCAGGGTTACCAGCGTGCTTTTTCTTCCTTCTTTTTCTACCGATTTCACCGCATAATCAATGGTTTTGGTGGTGTGCACCCAATCCTCTTTGTACCAGTCTAATTCAAGACCACTTGATTTTTCAAAAATCCGAATACAATCATTCACATTCGGGTGCTTGAATTTCCAGGTATTAAAATAATTTAAAACCGCCGCGTCAAAAGCTTCTTTTCCGATGATGTATTCCATTTGACTCATAAACACGGCCCCTTTTACGTAGGCAGCCAAGGAATACCCAAAATTAGTATCAAAACGATCCGCATGGGTCGTCAAGGGTTCCTCTTTACCACTTGTTGCCAGCATTTTATAACTTCTGAGTTGATCTACCCAGTACCGGTCAACCGCTTTTTTTCCGGGCATTATTCCTTCTTTAGCCAATTCATTTTCAACGTATGCCTCGGCCCAAGAAGTAAAGCCTTCATCCATCCATCCGTATAAACTTTCGTTGGTACCCAAAATCATCTGGTACCAGGTATGTAATTGCTCATGTACCGAAACCCCAATTAAACTGTTCAAAGGGCGGTTGCCGGTAATCAAAGTTGCCAATGGGTATTCCATCCCCCCGTCACCTCCCTGTATGAAGGAATACTCTTTGTAAGGGTATTTTCCCAATTTCTCATTCATGAGGGTACGCGCCCGGTCCATGGCCGGAATCAACTTCCCCCATTGTTCATCATATCCTTTTCCAGGTTGCCAAAAGAACCGCATAATCGATCCATCGGATGCCGTATGAACTTGGTGCGTATAATCAGGATCAGCCGCCCAAACAAAATCATGGACCTCCGGTACCTTAAAATGCCAATGTAGTTTTGCTCCAGGAGACAAGTTGAGGGTACTACCTAGTGTTTGGTATCCGTGTCCAATTTCGTTGGGGTTCTGGAGATAAGCCCCTGCTGCAATCACATATTTCTTGTCTAGGTGAATCGTCACATCAAAATCCCCCCATACGCCGTAGAACTCTCTAGCGATATAGGGGTTGGAATGCCAGCCTTGATAATCGTATTCACACAATTTGGGGTACCACTGAGCCATTGAAAACTCAATTCCTTCCGCGTTATCGCGCCCTGAACGTCGAATTTGCAAGGGCACTTGGGCATCCCACTCCATCTCAAATACCACTGTTTCACCAGCTTTAATAGATTGGGGTAACGAGACTTCCAAAATCGTTTCGTTGGTCTCATAGGAACATTTCTGCCCATTTAGGCGTAGACCATTTACTTTTATCCAGCCAATTTCATCCGGCTTTAATTTGGAAATACGATCCCCTACCCTCTTGTCTGGGTCGGCAATCGTCCTGGAGCGAACATCCATCATGCTGCCCGGCTGAAACGCGTTAAAATAAAGATGGAAGAATGCCTGAGACAACTCATCTGGACTATTGTTGGTATACTTCAATTTCATTTGTCCCTTATACTGGTGCTTCTCAGCATCCATGTCGATGTCCATCTTATACTGGACACGTTGTTGCCATCGATCTGACTGTCCGCTCAGTTCCGAAACAAAAAACAGGGTCAAAAAGTAGAGAAAGGAGTAATGATGCCTCATCTTATTTAATTTTTGTTGCAATGTTAAGTTAAATAGGCCACAATCTTCCGGAAATAAACCAGAACCGGTAATTTTGTGCATTATGCTTAAGTATCTATTTATAGTTCCCATTCGCCTCTATCAAATATTGCTTTCCCCGCTGCTTGGGGCCAACAAATGCCGGTTCCAGCCAACTTGTTCCCACTATGCGATTGAGGCCTTACACGAGTGGGGTTTTTTCAAAGGGACCTACCTGGCAGCGAAGCGAATATTAAAATGCCATCCCTGGGGGCCGTTTGGGGAGGATCCAGTCCCCAAGCGCAAAAATGGCGGGCTATAATAAATGGCCCATCAATTCTTTTTTGGCTTGTAAATAGGCAGCACTCTCTTTTTCTGCAGGAATCACAAGGGGTACCCGTTCTACTAATTCAACAGGGCTGCCTTCGAAAACAGCTACTTTGTCTGGGTTGTTCGTCAGAAGCCGAATCTGTTGCACCCCAAGATCTAATAACATCTCAATGGCGCATTGATATTGCCTGCTATCGGCCTCAAAACCAAGGTGTGTGTTAGCATCCAAGGTATTTAATCCTTTTTCCTGGAGACGGTAGGCCTTTAGTTTATTAATCAACCCTATCCCCCTGCCCTCCTGACGCAGATACAGCAAAATCCCTTTTTCCTTTATAATTTGAGACAGCGCTGCTTGAAGCTGAGCTCCACAGTCACATTTAAGGGAGCCAAAAATATCTCCCGTCATACACTCTGAATGAATCCGAACCAATACTGGGCGTTGATAATCAATTCCAGCAGCCACCAAGGCTACCTGCGGCATCGGCTCGTCTGACCGCTCCGCGTATGCAATCATTTCAAATTCCCCTAAACGGGTAGGCAGTATGGCTGAAGCTTGTCTGATTATTGAACTCAAAGGATGGAACTGGTAAATTAAGGATGACTCCAAAATGGAATAGAGGCCAAAAGAAAGAGGCGTTCGAACTTTAAACGAACGAACAGCAAGCAAGGTTCAAAAATCCTGTAACAGTTCTGTTCTCTAAGCAACTATTCACACTACAAAGGTACAGTATAATTTGGCTATTCCTTTAAGGGAAGAAACTGAATGCAAACGGGCGTTGGTACTTTTGCAGGAGGACCCGCTAGGCTCAATTGGCCCGTTCTGCCATCCACTCGAAAGCTGGAAATGGTTCCTGAATTTTGATTGGCCACCAGTAGCCAGTTTCCATCCTGGGTAAAAGCAAAATTTCTTGGAATAGCACCTTCGACAGGCATGTGCCCTACTACTTCTAAGTTTACTTTCTCAGCATCGACTGAAAGTATCACCAAGGAATTGTGGCCACGGTTAGAAGCATATAAAAAACGGCCATTGGGATGAAAATGGATATCAGCCCCCGTATTATCCCCTTCAAAACCGGTTGGGAGACTAGAAATTGAATCGACAAGGTTCCAATGGTTGGTAGAATCGCGTCTAATCAACAAAACCTCTGAACTCAACTCTGCAACAACTGCCATCAGGTTGGAATCGGTGGGATGAAAAGCCAAATGACGAGGACCTTTTCCTTTACCTACCCCAAATGCATCGGCTCTACTGAGCTTGCCATCGCTACCAAGCTCATACTGGAACAACGAATCCACTCCTTTATCTACCGCCCAAATAAAGGAGCTGCCTGGTTCAGGCTGAACCATGTGCGCCCAAGGGGATGCCCCGGGATGTTGAATTACACTAATCGGACCGGATATCTGTCCGAAAGCACCGATCGAATAAGAACAAACATTACCAGTTCCATAATTAGCAACAAAAAGCCATTTGCCACTGGGATCGGTTGAAACATGGCAGGGAGCAACCCCTTGGCTACTCACCTCAGCCATCCTTTTTAAGTGTCCATCCGCTTGAATGAGGTAAGAAACAACCGTTCCAAAAGGCTGTTCTGGAGTTCCTCCTAGCTCCGATACAGCAAATAAACGCCGGCCATCGGAGGAGATGGTTATAAAAGAAGGATTCTCAATTTGGGTGGTGGAATCACCCAACTGCACTTTGCCGGTGGCTGGATCAAGATAACAAGTGTAAATTCCACTTGCTTTACCATCCACATGGCCCATCTTTTGGGTGTAAGTTCCCACAAAAAATGGAAGCAAACTAGCTTCGGAAGGCTGCGATGACTTGCATCCGTTGAGGATAGCAAAGCTAATGAACACTGAGACAACTTGAAACTTCATAATTCGAACAAATTTTTTCAAGCCCAAGATAGCAACTTAGACACAATTATCCCCCAATAATAAAGTGGAACTTTCTTTTTCTTGGAACACCGTAAACAGCACTTAAAGTTATAAAATTGAATTATTGGCAAAAAAAAGACGATAATTGAGCACTATTTTAAAAAAATCAATAAATTATTAATGAATTGCAATCAAAACAGTTACTTTTCAAACAAATTCAAAGTAAAACAAAATCAAATATTATATTTTTTTAATGTAAAACAGGTTCACTTCCTCCATATTTCAAAAAAAAGAGGTACTTTCGCTCTGCTCTTTGCTGTTTATTGCATCGGCATCTGAAAATATTCCCATTACAGACAATTTATCCAAGTGAAGAAAACAAAAATCCTAAGCGGTGCACCCAGCCAAAGGTGTAATTTTTTCCATTATTTTTTTATTTTGACATGAAAAAAAGAGTATTTACAGTCCTTTTATTCATCCTCGCCTTTTTAAATCAAGGCCTTTTCTCCCAAAATTACCATCCAGACGCCATTGACATTCCCTACAAAAAATTTGTGCTTCCGAATGGACTTCGCTTAGTTGTTCATGAAGACCACAAAGCTCCCATTGTAGCGGTAAACATCTGGTACCATGTTGGTTCAAAAAATGAAAAACCAGGAAAATCTGGATTTGCTCACCTCTTCGAACACCTTATGTTCAATGGTTCTGAAAACTACAATACCGATTATTTCCAGGCACTGGAGGCAATCGGAGCAACCGACCTGAACGGGACCACGAATGAAGACCGCACCAATTACTTCCAAAATGTGCCCGTAAACGCACTTGACCAGGTACTTTGGCTGGAAAGTGATCGCATGGGTCACCTGCTTGGGGCCATCGACCAGGCCAAACTGGACGAACAAAGAGGTGTTGTAAAAAATGAAAAACGACAAGGAGAAAACCAGCCCTACGCAAAGGGTTGGGATATTATCCAAAAAGAAATGTTTCCTCCACACCATCCCTACGGCCACACAGTAATTGGGGAAATGGAAGACCTTGAATCTGCTAGTGTAGAAGATGTCCACGAATGGTTTAAAGCGTACTACGGTGCCGCCAACGCGGTCCTGGTCATTGCTGGGGATATCACCCCAGAGGTGGCTTACGAAAAGGCAATGTTGTATTTCGGAAACATTCCTGCTGGCCCAACCATCGCTCGTCCTTTAGTAAATATACCCAAAAGAACCGGTGAAACCCGTTCTGAATTCCAGGACCGTGTCCCAGAGGCACAAGTAGTGATGGTTTGGAATACTCCTCAATGGGGTACAGAAGAGAGTGTTTACCTAGATCTGGTAAGCGATGTACTTTCTAGCGGAAAAAACAGCCGCTTGTACAAAAAATTGGTCTATGACCTGCAATTTTGTACCAGCGTGTTTAGCTTCAATAACCCCTCCGAGATTGCAGGTAATTTCTACATTGGAGCCCGTGTCAAACAAGGACACACGGTAGCGGAGGTAGAAAAAGCAATCAACGAAGAATTGATGTCTTTCCTAAATAATGGTCCAACCGATGAGGAAATCAACCGCGTAAAATCAGCTTACTTCGCTGGTTTTATAAAAGGCCTTGAACGGATTGGTGGATTCGGTGGAAAAAGCGACTTGCTCGCCTCCAATGAAGTGTACGGGAACACTCCGGATGCTTACAAGCAACAGTTAAAATGGTACCACCAGGCCAATGCTGGACAACTGCTTCAAACCAGCAATAAATGGTTGTCAGACGGCCGCTTTGTGTTGGTTTGCAACCCGCTTCCAGACTTCAGTGTAACCGGCAAGGAAGCAGATCGATCTAAAATTCCTGCCCTAACCGCTCCTGCTGAGGTTACCTTTCCCGCTATCCAACGCGCTACTTTGAAAAACGGGATGAAAGTACTCCTTACCCAACGGAAAGAAAGTCCCACCGTTGTTGCAAGTATGATGTTTGATGCAGGCTTTACCTCAGATAAATTTGGTGGTCAACTTGGCCTGGCTTCTATCTCGATGAGCATGCTTATGGAGGGAACCAAAACCAAAAATGCGCTGGAAATCAACGAGCAGCTGCAGCTTTTAGGCGCCAGTATGAATGCTTCTAATGATTTGGATTATTCCTATATTACGTTGAATACCCTGCGCCAAAACCTAGATAAAAGCCTAGACTTGATGGCAGATGTGGCACTCAACCCTGCATTCCCGGAAGCCGATTTTAAGCGTTTGCAGGACCAGCAAATCAGCGGTATTCAAAACGAGAAAAAACAACCAAGAAGCATGGTGATGCGGATAGCTCCAACGCTGCTGTATGGAGAAGACCATCCCTATGCCATGCCCATGTCTGGGTTAGGAGAAGAAGAAACTGTACGGAACCTGACAACAAAGAATATTCGCGATTTCTACAGTCGTTGGATGAAACCAAACAATGCAACAATCGTAGTAACCGGTGATATCAGTATGACAGAATTGGTGAATGCCCTGGAAAGCCGTTTCGGAAGCTGGGCAAAAGGCACCACCCCCAAAAAAGAGATTCCTGTTGTTTCGGCAAAAAACAACGGTAAAATCTATGTGATTGATCGTCCTGAAAGCCCTCAAACCATGATTTACTCCGGTTACCTCATCGATAAATACGGCTCAGTAGACGAAAACGCGCTTGATCAGGTCAATAACGTGTTAGGCGGGGATTTTACCAGCCGCATCAACATGAATATCCGCGAGGATAAGCACTGGTCCTATGGGGTTCGTTCCTTTGTTCAAAATACGAAAGGTCAACGCCCTTTCTTGATTATGGCGCCTGTACAAACGGATAAGACAAAAGAAAGTGTGCAGGAAATCACCAAAGAAATCAGTTCGTTTATCACCGACAAGCAAATGACTGAAGCCGAATTCGATAAAACCAAACAGAATACGGTAATGGGCATGGCTGGCATGTGGGAAACCAACGCTGCCGTGAATGGAAGCGCTAGAAGCTTGCTCCGGTATGGACTTTCTGACTCCTATTGGAACGATTATGCAAAAAGCGTTCAAAAACTCAGTCTTAATGATACGAAATCAGTGGCTAAAAAGGTCTTACAACCTTCGAACTTAAGCTGGTTCATGGCTGGAAGTGCAGATAAAATCCTTCCTGGACTCAGCGAGCTTGGAATGGAAATTATTCTGATTGATGCGAATGGAAATCTGGTTAAGAAGAAGAACCCTTAACTATTTCAAATAAATACAAAAGCCGCTGTGGAATCGTTCCGCAGCGGCTTTTTTTATCAGTTTTTTACTATTCTTACTTCTTGCGTTGGTACATCGGCAAGTTCAACAAGCCCAAGCGCTGAAAGAAATGCGCAACAGAAACCCGCAAAACACCCAATCCGTACTTTACACTGCGACTAAAATTGATGCTGGAAGCCTCCTCAAAATATTTCGTTGGGCAGGTCACCTCACCAATATCAAAACCTGCATACACAATCTGAGATAACATCTCATTGTCAAAGACAAAATCGTCTGAGTTGACATTAAAATCAATGGTTTCGAGGACCTCTCGACTGAATGCGCGGTATCCCGTGTGGTACTCCGAAAGTTTGTACCGTATCAAAACATTCTGGAAAAAAGTAAGAAAGCGATTCGCCACATACTTATACATAGGCATCCCCCCTTTTAAGGCTCCCATACCAAGAATCCTGGAACCCAATACCACAGGATACAGACCCTCCCCAATGATGTTGACCATTGAGGGAATCAATTTGGGTGTGTATTGGTAGTCCGGATGCAGCATGATCACAATATCTCCCTTCAAGCTCAAAGCCTGGTTGTAAAGTGATTTTTGATTGCCACCGTATCCCTTATTTTTTTCGTGAACAATCACATGCTGAATCCCTAGGTCCTTGGCGACCTCAGCGGTATTATCCTTACTATTGTCATCGCAAAGAATTACCTCATCTACCAGGTCAAAAGGAATCTCCCGGTAGGTGATTTCTAGGGTCTTAGCCGCATTGTAAGCAGGCAATACTACAATTACTTTTTTTCCTTTGTACATGCTTGAATCTTATTCCTGGGTATCCGATTCTGCCTCGGTAGGTTCCGCTTGTTGTGCCTCCGCCAACAAGCCTGTTTGTTGCATGTAAGCAAACCACTTTACACATTTCTTAATATCATTGATGTGCACTCGGTCTTGATCATGCTCTGGAACGACCTTTGTAAAGTAAGCCCTCAAGTCAGCGCTATTAGCAGAGGTAAGATCAGGCAGCGGACTTTCCTCCATTTGCTCCAACATACGACCAAATACTTCTGCCAAGGAGATGGTATCCTGCCCTTTATCGGTATCGGTATAGATGCCAATTGTACCTAGAGGGGTAACCTGATTCTGACGGATGGAGAGAAAACGGGTCTTTTTTTGCACCGTATCTTCCACGATAATACCGTTACCACGGGTGGTAATCAATTTGTGCACACCGGGTGTACCGGCCACCACTACAAACCTTTCTAAATTCATTTTATACAGTCATGATTTCTTTCTCCTTGGTTTCGATTACTTTATCCACCAAAGCGACATATTTATTTACCAAATCTTGAATTTCTGTTTCTTTTCTCTTGCCGATATCCTCTGCCAACCCATCCTTCACTGCTTTTTTTATACCGTCAAGCACCTTGTGCCGAACATTACGGACTGCCACTTTGGCCTCTTCGCCAACCGCCTTGGCTTTTTTAACCAAGTCTTTTCTGCGCTCCTCTGTCAAGGGAGGAACCGATAGACGAACGATTTCGCCGTCGTTCATTGGAGTCATACCCAAATTGGCATTGATGATGGAACGTTCGATGGGTCCCAACATATTGCGTTCCCAAGGTTGAACGATAATCGTCCTTGCATCACTCACTTGAACATTGGCAACTTGTGCAACCGGAGTTGGGGCACCATAGTAGTCTACCATCAAATCAGCGATGAGGTTGGTAGAGGCTTTACCGGTCCGTAATTTTACCAGTTCATGATCCAGGTGGTCCATCGCTTTTTTCATGTTGGACTCTCCCTCGGAAAGTAGTTTATTGATTTCTTCCATAATTAGGTTGATACGATTCAAAATCGGCCGCAAATGTCGGAATTTTTCCCGAAAAAAGCGTCATATCAGGTATTTTAATAAAAGTAATACGTGGCAACTGATTTTATGCGTACTTTCGCAGGCAAAGGACATTGCATGGTAGAATTTGATGAAAAAACGCTCCTAAGGGATCAAATACGGATATTGGAGACCAAAATTGGAAGACAAGTCTTTCAATTAAAAGGTCTAATGTCCGTAACACAGGCAATAAATGAAAATGTTGGGGCGGAGGGACTTTTTGAAATGTTGGGGCGTTTTTTAAGTTTTGAAATGCAAGTTGGCTCCTTTGCCCTACTTTTCAGGGAAGGAAATCAGTGGAAAATGGTGGCACAACACGAGGTCAATGCCGCTCATTTTGATTCAGACACCCTCACTCCGTTAATTGATTTACATGGCGCTGGCACCCGAAAGCTGGTTAAAGAGCGGGAACATCCATTTATCGCCCCATTTGAATACGGTTTGAAGGTAATGCACAAGGATATTCCGTTAGCTTATTTACTAATGGCTAATCTCCGGCAGGCAGATGACCTTGTGAGTCAACTGGATTTTGTAACCGCCGTAACCAACGTAGTTGCCGTAGCAATCGAAAACAAACGGTTGTTTAAAGAGCAAATCAAACAAAAATTGATCAACCGAGAAGTGGAACTTGCTGCAGGAATTCAGCAGTCACTGATCCCTCATCGATTGCCCTCTGGTGCATTCTATGAAATGAGCAGCGTTTACCGTCCACACTTCGCCGTGGGAGGCGATTATTACGACGTTATTGAATTTCCAGACGGAAAAATCACCTTTTGCATTGCGGATATCACCGGCAAAGGGGTAGCCGCCGCCTTGTTAATGGCTAATTTTCAAGCCAATTTTAACGCCCTAGTTCCGAGAACCAGCAACCTAGAAGAAATTGTCCGGGAAATGAATGCCGCCGTCTACAGGGTAACAGAGGGCGACCGCTTCATTACCTTGTTTATTGCCCAGTACAACCCGCACACGAGAACATTAGAATACGTCAACGCAGGTCACACACCCCCAGTAGTGATTTCTGATCAGCAAGTCAGCCGACTCCGGAGTGGTTCCACGATCTTAGGGTGGCTTCCTGAACTTCCCTTCCTTGAGATTGGTTCCATTCAGGTCAACCCCGATACCTTGCTTTTTAGTTATACTGATGGGCTGACAGACGTATGTAACCCCAAAGGAGAAGATTTTAACGACAATTTACTGGCTGAATTTCTCTTGCGCCATCTTTCCAGGCCCATTAACGAGATCAATAGTTTATTAATTCAACACATAGAACGCTTTAAAGGGGATGCACCCTACCCGGATGACATCACCGTTTTGAATTGCAGAATCCATTAGTACAACTATGTCCAAACCATTTAATGTAACCGTTAACGATCAATACCAATTTGAACTCTCTGACGAAACACGCTTGGATGTGGTTCAAGAAGCGCCGGGCCAATACCATGTGTTGGATAAAGGGACTGCCTACCGAATGGAGGTTCAGTCCTTCCAACCAGAAAAGCGCCAATTTCAAATTTCCGTTAACAGTGCTACTTTTTCCATTCACATAGCCGACGAGCACGAGCAACTGATCAAGGCAATGGGTCTAAACAGCAGCCAACAACAAAAGCAGAACAGCCTTAAGGCACCCATGCCTGGTTTGGTGCTAGAAATCCAAGTTCAGGCAGGTCAAACAGTCTCCAAGGGAGATACACTTTTGATTTTGGAAGCGATGAAAATGGAAAATGTCCTAAAAGCAGCAGCAGACGGGGTAATTAAAAACATTCATGTCCAAAAAGGGACTGCCGTAGAAAAAGGAGCGCTCCTTTTGGAATTAGAATAACAGCTCTGCTGCTTACTTGCAGAGGCAATAGAATCAATTCAACCGAGTTTTTAACCAAGCGCGGAACCGATCTGCGTTTACATTGTGGCCAGATAAGGTAGAAGCAAAAGCATGTTGCCCAGATTCGTCTGGCTTTGCGCAGAAATACAGGTAATTGTGTTTTTCAAAGTTTAAGACTGCATCAATACTGGAAATAGAAGCCATGCTAATTGGACCTGGAGGCAATCCTTTGTACCGATACGTATTATAAGGAGAGTCGAACCCCGTATGAAAATTGGTGACTCGTCGGGCTCCAAAATCTCTGGTGGCAAAAACGGAAGTGGGATCTGCCTGAAGCAACATATCGATATTCAAACGATTAAGGTAAACCCCGGCAATTGTCGGCCGCTCTGGTTGGTGGTTGGACTCCCTTTCAACTATAGAAGCAAGGGTGTATACCTGAACAGGAGTTAATTGCACAGCTTCTGCTTTGGCTTTTCGATTGTTTTTCTCCCAAAAAGCCTTGTGCTCCTTCACCATCCGCTTTAGAAAGGTAGCTCCATCTGTATTCCAGTACATTTCATACGTATTAGGTATACAAACACTAATAATGGTCTCAGGCGTGTATCCTAACTCAGCAAGCAAAGCTGGATCGCGAAATGCCGCCAAAATAGAAGCGGAGTCGGCCTCGATGAAACGGCTGACCGATCCTGCAATATCCTCCGGTATGCGCTCAATATTGAGTACCACCTTAACAGAAGCCTGTTCACCCGCACGTAAATGCTTTATCAATTCCCGATTGCTCCAACCGGGTTCTAGTTTAAACCGACCCGCACGCATCTCTGGCTTAACAAAGTTCATCTGTTCAGCCACCCAGTGAAAACCCATTTTGTCTTTAATGTATCCCCCTTTTACCAACAAAGCACTAAGATCCTCGAAGGACGAGCCCGTTGGAATGCATAGAAATGGGTCCGACAACTCCTTTGAAATATTAGAAAAATATACATATTTCAGAGGACGCCAGATTAAAAAAAGGCCTAGTGCAAGAACAACTAGAGCAACGGGAAGAGCATATTTGCGCATTGAAAATTGCCTTAATTTTAGAAAGCCCGCAAAGTTACCGTTACCTTCCAAGATTTCAAAACCTATATCACAATGGCTCTTCAACCACAGCTCAAAAAAATTTTCTTTTTAGCGGCCCTATCACTATCCTACCCTACTTGGTCTCAGCGTTGGGGAACCCAACTGCCGGAACAGTTGAATGAAATTTCTGGACTAGCTAGCACAGACAACCAGCAACTCTGGGCATTGAACGATGGAGGAAACACCGCGGAGCTCTTCCGAGTAGATCCAAGCTCTGGAAAAATTCTCGAACGTTGTGTTCCCGGAATTCCCAATAGAGATTGGGAGGAGCTCTGTGTGGATGCCTTTGGCCGATTTTGGATTGCAGATACGGGCAACAACTTGAACAACCGAAAAAACCTTCGATTTTATTGTTTTGATCCCATCACCCATCAGGTGGATTCTCTATTGTTCCACTATCCAGACCAGATGGCCTTCCCTCCTAAAAAAGAGGAAGACTGGAACTTTGACACGGAGGCCGTTATCTGGCACAACAACCGTTTGCACCTCTTTACCAAAAGTAGGTTCAAAGGGCGGCATTACACCAAACACTATCAGCTAACGGCGGTTCCGGGCACTCAAGTCGCTGAATTGGTGGATAGCCTTCCACTTCCCAGGCGTGCAGTTACCGGAGCTGCGCTTTCACCAGACGGCCGAGAGTTGGTGTTAATTGCTTATTTTTTCCAAAAGAGACCTTGGCCCTACACCAGAGCCACCTTGTACCATTTTTCCTCCTTTGAAAATACACGTTTTTTGGAGGGAAAAATCAAATCAAAGCGACTTCCCAAGGGCCTCTTTGCCCGACAATTTGAATCCGTGGTTTATTTTCAAGGAAATTGGTGGGTAGCAAATGAGCAATTGCTGTGGCAAACACCCAGGTTATGGAAACTAAGGTTTAAGCCATAAAAATGGGCCTGCTTTAAAAACGCAGGCTTGAATGCTGGCATTTTCAATCTTTTTTTTTCGCTACCTTTGTGACTCAAATCATTACAATAGATTTACTATGGAAATTGGGACTGGTAGCGCTTTAGAGCCTGCTAATTTTATTGAGGAAATTATACAATCCGATCTTGAATCCGGTAAACATGCGGCCGTCTTGACCAGGTTCCCCCCCGAACCAAATGGATACCTGCACCTCGGCCACTGCGCCAGTATAGTGCTCAACTTTGGAACCGCTCAAAAATATGGAGGCAAAACCAACCTTCGATTCGATGATACCAACCCTGAAACGGAAGAAACAGAATTCGTAGAAGGAATTATCAATGACGTAAAATGGTTGGGGTATGAGCCAGCCAATATCTTTTATGCCTCTGACTACTTTGACCAACTATATGATTGGGCAGTGCTTTTAATCAAAAAGGGGCTTGCCTATGTTGATTTCTCTAGTCCAGAAGAGGTGGCCGCCCAAAAAGGTACCCCCACTAGCCCAGGTACTGCCAACCAATACCGTTCCACTAGCCCAGAAGAAAACCTGGCGCTTTTCGAACGGATGAAAGCAGGCGAATTCCCAGATGGACACTGCACCCTTCGAGCTAAAATTGATCTTGGTTCCCCCAATATGCACATGCGCGATCCCTACCTGTACCGGATCAAACATGCAGCCCACCACCGCACTGGTACCAAATGGTGTATTTATCCAATGTATGATTGGGCACATGGGCAAAGCGATAGCATTGAAAAAATTACCCACTCTATCTGCACCCTGGAGTTTATCCCACACCGGGAACTCTACGATTGGATTATCCAGCAGCTTGGTATTTTCCCCTCCAAACAATACGAATTTGCCCGCATCAATGTGAACTATACGGTGATGAGCAAGCGCAAGTTGAAGCAGCTTGTGGAAGAAAAATATGTTGCGGGATGGGACGACCCCCGCATGCCCACCATCGCTGGGATGCGCAGAAGAGGGTACACTCCAACCAGCCTTCGGGAGTTCGTCAAACGAGCAGGAATCGCAAAGCGAGAAAAAATAAATGAAGTCAATCTCCTAGAATTCTGCGTCAGAGAAGACTTAAATAAAAAAGCGTTGCGGCGAATCGCAGTACTGAATCCCTTGAAAGTGGTCATTACCAATCTGGCGGAAGGTGGTACCGAATGGATGGAGACAGAAAATAACCCTGAAGATCCCAATACTGGAAAGCGCCCGATCGCGTTTACCAAAACAATTTGGATCGACCAGGAGGACTTTATGGAAAATCCACCACCTAAGTATTTTCGCTTATCACCCGGTGGCATGGTGCGCTTGAAATCCGCCTTCATCATTCGCTGCGAAGAGGTGGTCAAGGATGATTCTGGCAATATCCTCGAACTCCATTGTTCCTACATTCCAGAAAGCAGGTCAGGTCAGGATACCTCGGGCTTAAAAGTACAAGGTGTGATCCACTGGCTCTCTGCAGAGCACGCCGTGCCAGCAGAAGTCCGTTTATATGACCGGTTGTTTAGCGTAGAGGACCCTGCCTCCGAAGATGACTTTAAAAAAACCATCCATCCAGCATCTTTGGAAGTCGTGGAAAAAGCGATGGTCGAGCCTGCGTTGCAGGAAGCTGCCCTTGTAGACCGGTTCCAGTTTATGCGAATTGGATATTTTTGTTTGGATCCGGAGAGCACCCGGGACAAGCTAGTATTCAACAGGACCGTTTCCTTAAAAGATACCTGGAAGCCCTAATTCAAGGGATACCATTTCAGGAAATATGTTGATTCCTTATCGTACCTTTCGCGCCCTTTTGCAGTGCATCCAAAGGAGAAATCGGATGCACTGCAAACAGCTGGACAAAATGGATTATTTATTAGCGTAAAAATTCAATTGATTGGGTAAGCACTTT
>CANHDG010000063.1 GCA_947459365.1 Saprospirales bacterium | reverse complement strand
TGGTCTCCGACTTCATGTTGTCGCCGAGGTAGGTATTCTGCAATGCAAACAACGAAGAGTTGCGGTCCTGAAAATTGGCAGCGGAAGGAAACTGAACGCCGCCTTCCAGACCACCTCCTTGTCGGGCGATGTTCACGATGCCCACATTTGCTCGGAGGGCCGAATGGAAACGTTTGCTCCAGTGTTGATCCAACTTACCGCTTAGATATGTGAAGTTATTTTCTCCACGTACCGTTTCAGGTGTATTTAAGAGATTGGAATTGAGTAGATTATCTTTTAGGTCTCGGGTGTATTCTGCGTTGAGGTAGTAAAAGGTTTTATCTTTTTTCAGGGCGCCTCCCAAGCCTACACCTGCTTGATAGCGCTGGAATCCATCTTTAACCTGGTTACCAGAAAGATCGCGTTGGGCATACGGGGAGGCGGCATCGATCAAAGCGCCGGGGCGGGTGACTAAAAAGGCTTCGCCCTCTTGTTGGTTTGATCCACTTCTGGAGGTGATGTTTACAATTCCATTGCCAGTATTTCCGTACTCGGTGGAGAAGTTGTTGGTCAATACCTGAATGTTTTTGGTAAATCCAACCGGTATATTGAATTTTTGTCCACCCAAAAATCGCTCATTGTTATCCATTCCATCTATCAGGTAATTGGTAAACAAGGCATTAGAACCGTTAATGCTCACATTGGGCGCCTCCGGGTAGAAGCCAGTAGCTTGTACTACATTGGGAAGGCGGTAGAGTAATCGGGTGATATCCCGGCCTTCCAAGGGCAGCAGTTCAATTTCTTTTTGTTTCAATACGGAAGCTACTTCCGCGTTTTGAGTGTTGATTTTGCTGGATCCATTGATTCGAACCTCGGGGAGGGTGACATTTTTTTGAATCAAAACCAGCTGTATCTCTGTATTGGTATTGGAAATGAGTACAATTCCTTTTTGAACAACCCCTTCATAATCAGAGCTTTCATTTACAGTGAGTTCGTAGCTGCCACTGAGGGAGAGCCCTTTGAATCGGACCTTGCCCAATTCATTGGTAAGCGCTACGGCGGAAAAGCCTGTGGATGGATTTTTGAGTTGTACTTGAATGGATACCAAAGGGGTTCTATTCGGAAATCCGGACACGAAAGCCTCCAAGTCTACTTGAGCAGAGGCAGCAAACGCTGTGAAAAGAGCAAGAATGGTGTAAAGAAAACGCATATTACCGTTGAATACTTAGGTGTTATTTTTCAAAAAAAAAGAGAGGACCCAGGCAGGTCCCCTAGCTTGTCGTCGCCCTAGAAAGAAGACTACTGAAGCTATTTCAACAAAAAAAAACGGAGTCGGTTGCTGGAATTAGTCCTTTAGATTCAAGCTTTCACCTGGTTGGAGCAAGATCAGTTCCTTTCCTTTTTCTGCAAAATGGGTCCAGGCAGCTTGTTGATCGATCTTGATGAAGCCAAATGAATCATAATGGCAACCAAGTACCCGGTTGCATTGAACAAAGTCGGAGGCGATTAGTGCGTCGTGGACGTCCATGGTAAAATTGGAGCCGATGGGAAGGATGGCCAGATCCAAGGATGGGCAGGTGATGGGGATGAGTTGCATATCGTAGGTGAGCGCTGTGTCACCTGCAACATAGACCACGCCTTCTGGAGTATCGAATACAAATCCGACCGGTTCTCCACCGTAACTGCCATCGGGGAAACTGCTACTGTGTACAGCCTGTACCATTTTTACTCGACCAAAATCGAAGGTCCACCAGCCCCCTTTGTTCATGGGATGGCATTGGAATCCTTTTTTTGAAAAATAATCACTGATTTCCCAAATCGCAACGATGGTCACCCCGGGGTTATTCCGTGCAACCACTTCCAGGTCACCGATATGGTCGCTGTGGGCATGGGTGGGAAAAATATAGTCACAGGCAATACTATTAACGTCGAGGTCTTTTGCCAAAGGGTTTCCGCTCAGGAACGGATCGATTAAGATTTTTTTTTCCGAAAGTTCCAAAAGGAGGCAGGAGTGACCGAAATAGGTTATTTTCATAGCGTTGTATTCGTTTTATCTGCAAAAGTAACAGTTCTGGC
Organism: Saprospirales bacterium; assembly: GCA_947459365.1. GTDB lineage: Bacteria > Bacteroidota > Bacteroidia > Chitinophagales > Saprospiraceae > M3007. The sequence continues at coordinate 12,867 of CANHDG010000063.1, read as the reverse complement.
TTTCAACTCCAAATGCATGGAATTTCTATTGAATCCGGCTATGTGACATAGATCACCCCTTCACTGATCAGAATCATTGCAACTTTGCTGTACAATAATTCACCACGTATGGATCTTCAAATATTGGCCGGATACATGGCCGCACTTGTAATTGGAATTAGTTTGGGCTTAATTGGGGCGGGCGGCTCCATTTTGACCGTGCCTGTTTTGGTTTATTTACTGGGGGTTGAGCCGGTATTATCCACCGCTTATTCTTTATTTATTGTGGGGACTACCGCATTGATTGGTTCGTTTGATTACATGCGGAAACAATTGGTCAATTACAAGGCTGCTGTCATTTTTGCGGTTCCATCGTTTATTGCCGTTTTTCTCACGCGCAAATTTATAGTTGGAGCCATTCCTGATACCTTGTTTTCCATCGGCAGTTTTACCATCACGAAGCCAATAGGGCTTATGTTGTTTTTTGCCTTGATTATGGCTTTAGCTTCCTTTTCCATGATTCGAAGTGGTCAAAAGAAGGATGCTACTGCAGCAGATGAATCGGTTCAGCCTGCTTTTAATCTACCGATGATTGCAATAGAGGGTTTTGTGGTAGGGATTTTGACCGGTTTGGTAGGGGCCGGAGGCGGTTTTTTAATTATTCCTGCATTGGTTTTATTTGCTAAGCTGCCGATGAAAATGGCTGTTGGAACTTCATTGCTGATTATTGCTGCCAAATCGTTGATTGGCTTCACAGGTGACATTGGCTCCCAACCGATTGATTGGAAATTTTTATTTACCTTTACTTCATTGCCTATAGTTGGTATTTTTATTGGTGCTTGGCTGACAAAATTTATTTCAGGAGAAAAGTTAAAAAAAGGATTTGGCTGGTTTGTGCTGTTCATGGCGGCTTACATGATCTACAAAGAACTTACACGTTAAGCTCCTGCTTTTATCGAATATTAAATTGAATTTACGAAACAAAAGGCTTCTCTGGACCTTTTTATTTCTAACACAATACAATCACGTAACAAACTCACAATCTGTTCATCAATATCATTTTCAAATTATGAAAATAGAACAAATTTATACCGGATGTCTGGCGCAAGGCGCTTACTACATTGAAAGCGAAGGCGAAGCGGCCTTCATTGATCCACTTCGCGAAACGGCTCCTTACACCGAACGAGTTGAAAAGGATGGGGTGAAGGTGAAATACATTTTTGAGACGCATTTTCATGCCGATTTTGTGTCTGGGCACGTTGACCTCGCCCAAAAAACAGGCGCGACAATCGTATACGGTCCAAACGCAAAAACTGCGTATGAATCTCACATCGCTACTGATGGAGAAGAGTTCAAAGTTGGAAAGGTGACCATCAAGCTGTTGCACACACCTGGTCATACCTTGGAAAGCTCCTGCTACTTATTGAAGGATGAAAACGGCAAGGACCACGCTCTGTTTACAGGAGATACCTTGTTCATCGGAGATGTAGGTCGTCCTGACCTTGCTCAGAAAGGGGATATCACCGAACGCGATCTGGCAAGCATGTTGTACGATAGCTTGCACAACAAGATTATGTCTTTGGCAGATGAAGTAGTGGTGTATCCAGCACACGGTGCAGGCTCCGCGTGTGGTAAAAACATGTCAAAAGAAACGGTTTCTACCATTGGAGAGCAGAAAAAGATGAATTATGCCTTGCGTGCTGAAACCCGTGAGCAATTTATCTACGAAGTGACCGACGGTCTAACCAAGCCACCTCAATACTTTGCTCAGAATGTGATGATGAATAAAATGGGCTACGACAATATTGAAACTGTCTTGGAACGGGGCGTCAACGCCTTGAGCCCAGAGGATTTCGAAACTGCTGTCAACCTATCCAGCGCAGTGATTTTGGATGTTCGTGCTCCCCAAGATTTTGCCAAAGGATTTGTTCCAAACGCTATTAATATTGGTTTAGATGGCCAGTTTGCTCCTTGGGTAGGTGCCTTGATCGTAGATCTGAAACAGCCGATTGCTTTGATTACTCCTGAAGGACGGGAAGAAGAGACGGTTATCCGCTTGGCTCGTGTAGGCTACGACTTCTGTGTGGGCTATTTGAAGGGTGGAATGGAGGCTTGGAAAGCTGCCGGAAAGGAAGTGGACCAAATCAAATCGATTACTGCGGATGAATTGGCAGCCGCGTACGAAGCCAATCCAGAGATCAAGATTCTGGATGCACGCCGCAATGGAGAATACGATTCTGAGCGCTTGAAAGCCGCTTATAATTTCCCGCTGGATTACGTAAACGACAATATGCAAGATTTGAAAAAGGAGGAGACCTATTTCTTGCATTGTGCCGGTGGTTACCGCAGCATGATTTTGGCTTCTATTTTGCGCGCACGTGGTTTTGAACACCTTATTGACGTACAAGGTGGTTTCTCCGCCATTAAAAATGCCGGCAAGATGGAATTAACCGATGTGGCTCCTTGTGCAATGACTGCAAAAATGCTAAAACTGCAACAGGCCTAAGCAGGTAGATTAAAAGGGCAGTTCCTCCCACTCCTGCTGGGATGAACTGCCCTCTTTTTTTGGAAAATACACAACGTTCAAGAAGCCCTGATAACTGCAAACACCCTATTAACATATTTAATCCCGTTTCCTAATCAATAAAGTATTGCTCAACTGTGGTAAATCGTAGAAGAACATTTTTAAAAACAGCCCTGGCCGCCGGGGTGGGAGCGGGTCTTTCCCCTCTCGCTGCTGCCGTCCCGACAGAAAATCAGCCAACTGCACCAACAGCAGAGACGGATCTGTCCCCTGAGGCACCATCGACAGGTACGCTCTCTATTCTGCAGACCACCGATGTCCATTGCCAGATTCATCCACATGATGAGATGTTCTGGGAAAATAACCAGATGGTATTCCGTAAAACCGCCGGTTATGCCCATCTTTCTACCATGCTAAAACAGCTTAGAAAGGGCAATCCCAACACTTTTACCATCGATACCGGCGATATGTTTCAGGGAAGTGAACTGTCGGTTCGGACCTTGGGCTCTGCTATGTCTCCCATTCTGGATGCACTGGCTTACGATTTGTATTTGCCAGGTAACTGGGAGGTGATCTACGGAAAACGCAAAATGCAATCCTTGTTAGGAGGACTTCATGCTCCAAAGATTTGCGCCAACATGTACCATGATCTTGGAGATGGTAAAAAGGGAGAGTTGATCTTCCCAGCCTATCATGTCTGGTCTAAACTGGGCGTTAAGATTGGTTTTATTGGTCTGACAGACCACCTAGTTCCTTTGCGCCAATCCCCCAATTATTCAAAAGGAATCATTTATACCAAACCAGAGGAGAGCTTGGCACAATGGGTGGAGGTGCTCCGCGAACAAGAGCAGTGCGATAAAATTATCGTAATTGCTCACTTGGGTCTATCTCAACAAATCCACCTCGCTAACTTACCGGTTTGCGAAGGAGTAGATTACATACTAGGAGGAGATACACACGAGCGGGTGCGTGAACCAATTCAGTGCAAATATTCCAAAGTAGTAGAGCCTGGTGCGTTTGGCTCCTTCGTGGGACGGCTTGACTTTAAGGTCGAAAACGGAAAAATCGTGGGTGATCACTATGAGCTTTTGGAGGTTGATGCCAAGAAGTGGAAGGCGGATACTGAGGTGGCTGCCTTGATAAAAGAACAGGAAGCGCCCTTTAAGGAAGATATCGAAAAGGTACACGGTTACAGCACCTTGCCACTTTACCGTTACTTTGTCATCGAAAATACAATCGATACGTTAATTCTGAATGCTTTATCCTGGAGAGTGAACACGGATATTGTACTATCAAACGGTTTCCGGTTCTGTCCTCCTCGCAATGTGGATGCCAACGGCTTGGCTCCAATTACCGAAGGATACATTTATGATATGCTTCCGGTAGATTCTCCAATCCGAACAGCCAAGGTTACAGGGCAACAACTTCTTAATTGGTTGGAAAAAGAGCTCAATAATGTATTTGCCAAAGATGCTTCCCAACGATTTGGTGGTTGGGTGGTGAAGTTTAAGGGTATGCAGGTAAAATTTAATGCGTTTGGTGAAAACGGAAAGCGGGTTCAATCCGTCACGGTTGCAGGAATGCCCTTGGATGTTCTTAAGGAATACAGTGTTTGTGCCTGCGAGCGCGATGGCGACCCAGAAGATATGCTTTGCAGAATAAAAAATGTGAAGGATGCCAAAAATTCGCCCTTTACCTTGCACCAAACCATGCGCGATTACCTAAAGGCAAATTCTCCCGTTACCCCAGAGCCTTTGGGGAATGCCATCGCACTCGATGCACCTCCAACCTTGCTCACCCAAGTAACAGGGGTGCCCTACGAATTCAGATAATATTCTCCACCTTAAACAACACTTTCTGATGGATCAGCAAAAGAAAATGATTGAAGGGTTGCGTAAAAGCTTGCAAATCTCTGTAATCTTGAATGTGGTGGCGGTGATTGCTTTGTTTTTTGTAGTTGCCCTTCGCGATACCATTGGGTTCCCTTCTTGGAATCCTTCGTCCTGGTGGCCAGAAATAGCTGGGCCCAACCCGTATGAACCTGCCCCCAGATCCGAACCAGATAGCAATACCTTGGCCCTTGCCCGGCAACTATCGGTCTGGATTGCTCCGGATATCAACTCTATACCGGAAAGCGATTCTTCGGAATTGATCAAATATGGACACGCCTTGATTTCCAAAACAGCTGCCTATCTGGGTCCAAAGGGCCAGGTAATGCAAATAACCAATGGTTTGAATTGCCAAAACTGCCACCTGGATGCAGGAACTCGGCCTTGGGGGAATAATTATGGGGCAGTCGCTAGTACCTACCCGAAATTTCGGGAACGGAGTGGAGCTATCGAAACGATTCCAAAACGGGTAAATGACTGCCTAGAGCGGAGTCTCAATGGACAGGTCCTCCCGGAGGATAACCAAGAACTGAAAGCTATGGTAGCGTATATTGAATGGTTGGGTAAAGACGTGCCAAAGAAGGAGGTCCCCAATGGCTCCGGAATTTACAGTGTCCCCTTTCTATCCAGGGCTGCTAGCCCTGCTAAGGGCAAAGCAGTGTATGATCAAAAATGCGCCTCCTGCCATGGAAACGATGGACTAGGGGTTGCCGCCACTGATGGTACCTACACGTATCCACCTTTGTGGGGGCCAGAAAGTTACAATAGCGGGGCTGGTTTGTTCCGGCTTTCCCGTTTTGCGGGTTATGTAAAGTATAATATGCCTTTTGGAGTTACCTACCAAAATCCGCAGCTGTCCGATGAAGAATGCTGGGATGTGGCGGCCTATGTCAATTCACAACCTCGACCTTCCAAGGACCTGAGCGGAGATTGGCCTAATTTGTTGGGAAAACCAGTGGATCACCCCTTTGGCCCTTACGAAGACGGCTTCTCAGAGGCACAACATAAATTCGGTCCATTTGAGCCGGTTCGCGATAAAATAAAAGAACTTAAACAGGCGAAAGCCAAGTAATTGATAGCATTATGAAACCTGCATTTTCTTTTGGTTTAGGTCTGTTGACCATGTCAGTGGTCGCCGCTGGACTTGCCTTTTCCAGCGCGGCAGAGAAGCCCAAGGCGCACCGGATTGTCTTTCACATGACTACTCCTGACACCGCTGCTTACCGTGCACTGACGAAACAAATTACCAATGTCCGAAAAGAGTGGCCAATGGCACAAATTGAGGTGGTAGCCCACAACAAAGGCATTAGCATGCTGTTGAAGGAAAAAACCAATATTCAGCCTCAACTAACGGAGTTGAAAGCACAAGGGATTACATTCCTTGCTTGCGAAAACACGCTACGGCAGCAAAAGCTCGAAAAATCACAAATTGTTGGGGAATCTGGGTTTGTTCCAGGTGGTTTGATCCACATCGTAGAACGACAGGAAGAGGGTTGGTCCTACATCAAGGGTGGTTTTTAGATTTGCTGGATTGACTTTTTTTCAATTGAATATATAATAACTAATTCACCAATTTATATTATGCTGGATTTTCTTTCTCAACCTTGGCCCTGGTATGTGGCTGGTGTGCTGATTGGGCTCACCGTTCCTGCCTTGTTAATTTTAGGCAATAAGTCATTTGGTATTTCCTCCAGTTTGCGGCACGTATGTGCGGCTTGTTTGCCTGCCGGCATTCCTTTTTTCAACTATAATTGGAAAAAGGAAATTTGGAACCTGTTTTTCGTAGTGGGTGTTGGTTTGGGGGGCTTTATTGCAGCTACCCTGTTAACCAATCCCGAACCTATTCAGATTGCAGCCCAAACGAAGGCAGATTTGCAACAGTTGGGGGTGACCGACTTTTCTAGTTTGCTGCCAGCGGATCTATTTGGTGTTGACCAAATTTTCACCCTAAAAGGCTTGATCTTTATGGTATTGGGTGGTTTTTTAGTGGGCTTCGGAACCCGTTGGGCGGGTGGTTGTACCAGTGGTCACGCGATCATGGGGTTATCCAACCTTCAATTTCCATCACTGGTTGCCACTATTTCTTTTATGGTCGGTGGATTCGTCAGTACCTGGTTCCTTCTACCCCTTATTTTTAAACTGTTTTAAGCAAATTACGTATGAAGACAAATATTAATGTAGCAAATGCACCGGTAGAGGCTCCAGAGGAGTTTGTATGCGATGCTCCCAACAGCCAGGTACAATCCGAAAGTTGGGTATCCAACCTGAAGTACTTGGTAGTAGGAACCCTGTTTGGGATTGTTTTTGTGAAAGCGGAAATTGTCTCTTGGTTCCGAATTCAGGAAATGTTCCGCCTTACTTCCTTTCACATGTATGGAGTGATTGGTACCGCTGTGGTGGTGGGTGCTATCTCTGTTTTCCTGATCAAAAAGTTCAAGGTTCGCGCCTTGTCTGGAGAGCAAATCGTTTTAACCGATAAAAAATTCAGCGTAGCCCAGATCTATGGCGGATTGATGTTTGGATTTGGCTGGGCCATAACGGGTGCTTGTCCGGGACCCTTGTTTGCCCAAATTGGAGCTGGGTTCTTTGGAGTAGTGGTTACCTTGCTCAGTGCATTAGTGGGTACTTGGACGTATGGCTATTTCCGCGAGCGTCTGCCAAAGTAATTTACTAGAAAAAGAAGCATTTTAGTTGGGGGTTGACTGTGCAATTGTTGCAGTCAACCCTCATTTTTTACCTGTAGCGTTAGTTGAAAAGAAGGTGAGCGTAGGTTCACCTGGATCTAAATGCATCCCAGATCAAGTATCCTGATTATTCTGCCCCATCAGTAAGACCTACCTAATAAGGTTGTATTATCGCAATCAGGTGTGCACCCTTACAAAGGTTTTTTGGGCTAAGCTTTTTCAAAGAATTTCCTTTCTAATCCCCTTCTTTCACGGCTCTATTCTTCCTCATTTTTTCAGACAAAAAAATGGGTTAGCAACCAGGATACGTCGCTAACCCATTTTCCAATACAAGAACGAAAAATTATAGTTTTACAAACTTCTTGGTAAGCGTGCCTTCTGGGGTAGCAATACGGGCAAGGTAAGTGCCAGCAGCCAATTTAGGAAGGTTGAACGAGAGCACTTCTTGTTGCACCTGTTCAAAATCCTGAGTGATAATCACCTTTCCACTCAGGTCTGCTACCGTAACTGTTACCGGTTGAACTGCGTTCAGCTGGATATTCAGATTCAAGCGATCTGTCACAGGGTTAGGAGTAACCACCATTGCCTGATCTGCTAATGGACGCTCGTCTGTTGTGGAAACCAGTCCAAGGCTCAAGCGAAGAACAGCATTTACATCTGGACCGAAGGTAAAGAAGCTACTTCCGTAATGGAGGGTTGAAGTGAAGAAATACTTATTATCGTCGTTGTAAGCGTGGAATACAAATCGGTTTACGCCTGCGTACGCAATAGCGGCCATGTAACGTCCACCTTGCTCCAGCGCAACGCCCGCTTCACCAGATCCCAGATCAAGAAGTTCAGAAGATTTGATGGATCCATCGTCCACTGTAGTTTCATCGGCAATGTATTCACCGATACCTACCCAGTCGAAGGAAGCCAAAAAGTCGGTATCATCCAAGTTGTTCAGGTTATCATCAATTCCATCTTTTACTTTCAACAAATAAATGGCGGCTTCGATTTCATTAATTGCGACCTCCGAAACGTTGGAAGTATGGGTAAAATCAACCGAAAGTGCTCTGTATTGTTCTTGGCTGGATTTGCTCATCCGGTAGTAGTTACAGATGTACCATGGATCCGTAAGCGTAGCCGGGCGAAAATACTGCTCTGGTCCATCTTCTTTGGCGAAGGAACTGGCCGTAGCGAGGAAGTTGGTAGATTTGCTGTTGTTCTCTTGGCGCAGATCAGTAGAATCGGCAGATATGCTGTAGGTAATGGTGTAATCACCCACAGGTAGCTCGGGGGCATAGCTTCCGTTTAAGGTAATTAGGGAATCGATGTATCCAGAAGGAAGGGTGCCGACGGTCGTGCTATCGCTGTAAACCAGACTGCCAGCTGTAGTGGTAACGGCAACCTTCAGCTTAACATTCGTTTGGTCGTCCGTGCCGCGGTTGGTTACATAAGCGTAAAAACCAAACGTATCTGTCCGAAGTTCGGAGGCAGGGGTTGCAAAACTGGAAGCTGGGTAAAAAATATCACCTAGAGCAAGGTCATGTTTAGGCGTTGGATTTTCGTCGAACAATTCGATGTCATCCAGATCCCACATGTACTCATAGTTTCCAGTCCACTGCCACTGAATGTAAACTACCGGTTGATTGGCGGCAACATCAGAAATATTGACAATGCTTATTTCCGGATTAGCGGACCAACGTACCTGGGTGGTTAGACCATTGAAAATGGGGTAGGAGGACCAGTTTACCTGATCTGTGCTGACCCGAAGAATCGCATTTTCATCCGCATTGTAGGTGTAGGTGCCGAGGTGCGACTGCATTTTTACGTAAACGGCACTTTTTCCGGAGCAGTCGATGGTAGAGGTGGTTAGCCGACTAATGTGATCGGCAGCCAGGTTTCCGTACTCATCGGAATCCACGGTCATGAAACCATTGGTGGCAGTGGTAGCTTGAAAGGGGTCTTGCTGGTTGGTATTGTCTCCCCAAACTGGAGAGCAACCGGGTTGGTTATTGCCAGCAGTGGGGTCGGAGCACCAGGTCCAAATAGCATTTTGATTGGAGCCGTCGGTGCTGGTCCAGCCACTTGGAAGTCCGTTGCCAAAATCTTCCGTCCAAAAAGGAGTTTGTGCGTGCGTTGGAAATGCAAGCGCTACGAGAGCAAGTAAGTATAAAATACGCATGTAAAGTAAGATTTAGTTCGGCGCTAAGTTAGGTGAAATTGACACGTGCCCATCTAATTCTCCTGCTTTTTGTTCTGCTTTGGTCAAAAAACGTTAAATCGGTTAAGTTTATAAGGGTTTATGCATTAGTAAAGAAAAAGTAACGATAAATTCGCCCTAAAATCTAGTTTATGCCTAAATACTACCTCCTTGTACTTTTTGCTGCTTTTACCGTCGGTTTATCTGCTCAGCCCGTCAACGATGATTGCGCTGGAATCATTGATTTAGGAGAGGTACCGTATTGCTCGGCCCCGGCACAATACACCAATGTAGATGCGACAGCGAGCGATATTGACCCGGTATTCAACATTCCTGCTTGCTTCAGCAGTGGGGGAGTACAACGCGATGTGTGGTTTCAATTTTCTATTCCAGCCGATGGAAGTATTGTTGATGTAACCGTTGCGGTCACCGGCAATGAGAACGGAAATGGCACCTTGGAAAATCCACAAGTCGCCGTTTATCGAGGCGATTGTGCCTACGGGGAGTTGAGTGAGCTCGATTGCGCCTCTGCACCGAATGGTACCAACAGTATTTCGCTCGATCTCTTTGGCTTAACCCCGGGGTTCACCTATTTCATACGAGTTAATGACTACTCCGCTACAGCCAGCCCCAACGCAGGAACCTTCCAGTTATGTGTCAACGAATATGTCGCAGAAGTGAATATGGGGCAAGTGCCATCCACCTCCAGCTGCTCAGGCACTCTGTATGATTCTGGTGGAGCACTGGGGGATTATCAGAGCAGTGAAAACCTGTCGTTTGTAGTGTGTCCTCAAGATTTTCATCAGTGCATTATCTTTAATGTGGAAAGCTATGAGGTAGAAAATAATTTTGACTTTATCACCTTTTATCAGGGTAACAGTACGGCAGGCGTTCAGGTAACCGAAATTACCGGGACTGGTAACAATTTTGAAGTGCAGATATCAGGCACTTGTGCCACCATAGGCTTCACCTCTGATGGCTCTGTCAATGATGCTGGATTCAAGATGACTTGGTCTTGCAGTCCTAATCCTTGTACTACACCGCCTTTGGTCACCTGTGACGATCCGGTTAATATCCCCGCATTGCCATTTGACTCAGGCAACCTAAGCAACTGTTTCTCCGGCAACTCTATCCCTGCCGACCCCTGTAACAGCGGCTTTATTCAAGGAAATGATTACGTATTTACCTACACATCGCCGGGTGATGAATGTATCACGGTGCAAGCTAGTGGCACCAACTCCAATGCTGGGGTCGGTGTGTACTCCGATTGCCCAACAGCAGCTGGCGCTACCTGTATTGCTGTGAATGGCGGTTTTGGTGCCAGTAACCCCGCTGTTTCAGCAGCCTTTTTAGAAAACCCAGGCACCTATTATATTGTATTTGCCACTAACGGTAGCTGTTCCCCCTTCGAGTTGTTGGTGGATACCGTAACCTGCCCTGTATTATTGCCGCCTGCCTCCACTTGTGATGCTGCTTTAAATATTGGTGGTTGCAGCACTACTACACCGGAAATTATTGCCTTAAACCCAGGCTCAGGCGATCCGAATTTCATAGTGAATGGGGTCAACCAGGGCTGTTTTGTTATTCCACAATTCAATTACTCCTTCTTTTATTTTCAAGCTGGATCGGACGGAAAGTTTGCGTTCACCGTGGAGGCAGCAGATCCAGCAGAAGCCTCCGATATTGATTTAAATGTTTGGGGCCCTATCGATTCTTTTGAAGATATCTGTGCATATACCTCGTCTAACCAACCAGCTCGCTCTACTTGGGCACCTTTTGCGATTCCAACGGGTTTGCAAGATATCCACCCAACTACTGGTATAACCGTTCTGGATGACTATGACTGCGGTGATCCAGCCACCCCAGGAGCTGGCGGAGACAACTTCGTCCGGGCATTAGATGTGGTGCAGGGTAAATTTTATGTGGTGCTATTAGATGATTTTGGCCAAGCCATTGAGAGCGGTGGTATCTCCATCAGCTTTGACGGTACGACTGCCGGTGTGCTTTCCGGAAACGTTGCTCCAATTGCAGCGGGTCCAGATACTACTGTCTGTATTGGGCAATCCGTTCAACTAAATGCAACAGGTGGCGCTGCTTATTACTGGGGGAACAATCCCTCCCTAAGCTGTTCCAATTGTTCGGATCCAATTGCCAGTCCAACCGTAAGCACCACCTATGAAGTTCAGATCGCAGCTACCTGTGGTACAGAGCCTCGGTCAGTGGTGGTAAAGGTCTTCGATATCGAACTAGGCCCCGATGCGGTGGCTTGTGCGGGAGCTGAATTTCAAATAAATGAAAACCCAAGTCCAGATGCATCCTACTCTTGGGTTGGAACTGGGCTGAGCTGTGCAGATTGTCCAACTCCTACACTCTCTGGATTGCTACCGGGTTCTTATTCTTACTTTGGAACCTTGACTACCCCCTTCTGTACCTTGTATGATACCCTGGAGGTCACCATCTTACCGGGCACACAACCACAATATGAAATAATATCCGATACAGTTGTTTGCGCAGGTCAATCTGTTTCTCTTGGAGGGGCAGTGCAGTCTGGAACCTCGTATAATTGGACCTCTGTCCCAAGTGGCTTCAATTCCACGGATCCTAATCCAACGGTAAATCCACTCCAAACCACCACCTTCTACTTGTCTGCAACCAACGGCGACTGCCAGGTTCCAGCCTTAGATAGTGTTACCGTGACAGTGCAATCCATCCCGCAAATTTCGGTGTCGAACGACACGACGATTTGCCAGGGCTCCCCAGTTCTACTCTCCAGTCTACAGCCACAAGCTGGCGTAACGTATCAATGGGTCCCCAGTATTGGAGAGATGGCACAACCTTCGGTACCCAATACCACAGAGTTCCCGTCGGTATCTACCACTTATGAATTGAGCGCTACCCTTGGCATCTGTACCGTGACGGAAACGATAGCGGTGGAAGTAACCACCATCGAGATTTTACTCAGTGTACCGGATTCTCTTCGCATCTGTCAAGGAGAAACTGTCAATATTTTGGCTACCACCGCCCCAGCTGGGACGATTGTTACATGGACACCAACGGCTAACCTACAAATTGGGGCCGGGGGATTTGTAGCAAGCACGACTCCGTTGGAAACGGCTTCTTACACCGCCACGGTAGCGGTTCCGGGCTGTGTGCGAAACGCTACTGTTTACATTGCTGTAGATAGCATACCTTCCAACTTGGCCATTCACCCAGCTGATACCTCCATTTGTTTGGGAACAAAGGTTTTGTTAACCTCCTCTCTGTACGATCCAGCAGAGTATCAGTACATGAAATTTTTGTGGACACCCTTTGATGGCCAACTCACCCCGGATAGCCTGTTTAATATGGTGGTTCAACCAGGAGAAAGTGTGGTGTACACCCGCTACACCCAGAATGGAGCTTGCACTGATACCTCAAGTGTCAATATCACAGTAATTATCCCTCCCAACCTGGAAATTATTCCAGCTGATACCACTTTATGCGCCTTGACTCCTCTGCAGCTTAGCGTATTGGTACCTCCCGGGGTAGATTCAATTGAATGGTCTCCTTCCGGCAGCCTAAGTTGTACCGAATGCCTTGACCCAATTGCGACGCTCTCCCAAAGTA
>CANHDG010000062.1 GCA_947459365.1 Saprospirales bacterium | reverse complement strand
CCACTACATACACATCGGATCCAGCGGCCATCCCTTTTTTGGTCGGATCAAGGTTGCCTGCGCCGCCGATAATGCCCGCCACACCATCACCATGCGTACCGGAAGTAGGTGCTCCCACACCGTCCTGGTTATAAAGTCGACCTTGAAAATCAATATGAGGACCCACGGCACCATCATCGCGCACCAGTACATTCACGCCTGTACCATTGTATTTTTTACCCAGAGGGTGGTCACTATCCAGCAAATTAGAACGGTGTAAAGACCGACCATTTAGGTCTTCTGGTTCACTGGGTTCGGGTTGCAGTTCCATCCAGCGAATAAAGGGAAGCTTTGCGATGGCATCCAGCTGATCTTGGGCTACCCGCACGGCCAAAAAGCCATTATAAAGGCCTTTCTGCAACACTTGAATTCCCGCCTTTTCGCATAAAAGTACCCCTTTTTCAATAGAAACTGTGGGATACAATTGAATCTGAAGGTCTACCAAATCTCCATTAATTGCCCAATCTCCAAAGGGACGATCGAGTAGATTTTGGTGCATTTTCCAGCGAGGCTCTGGTGCCATGAGGCTCCTAGGCGACAAAATGGATAGGTTGCTCAGCGAAAACGAGCTTGGGAGCAATACCAAATAGGTTTGATGGTGCACATAGCCTGCGAAAACAACCCCCATTTCTTCTAACTTTTTGCGTTGGGAAGCCTTGGGAAGTTGGTGCACTTGCAGGTAACGGGCGAAATAACCGTCGACCATCTCTTCGTCTTGGACTGGAGTGCGGAGCATTTCTGAAAAGTTTTCAGGAAAATACACCACCTGAGTTGCAAAACGGACGGGTTGCACCTGTTGTGCCTGGAGGGTAGCCCCCAGGAGGAGAACGAATAAAAGCTGAGCAATTTTTTTCATGTGTTGCACGAAAAATGAAGTATTAAAAAATGGATGAAATTACTTTAAAAACCGCAGAAAAACGTTTGTAAACCAGTTGGAATCGGATCTGGTTAATACATCCAAGGTTTGATTAGCCTTGTTCGAAAACAGCTTGATATCACTGATTACCCTGGAAAAAGTCTCTGATTCCAGGTCAGCCCCTTTCACGGTGGACAATTCTTCCAAGACCTTTAACATGGGCTCCAGTTCCCGTTTTTTACGGTGGATGATGATTTGACGGACGACAACCCACATGTCTTTTTCCGCAAAAAAAAACTCTTTTCGTTCGCCTGATTTTAATTGTTTGTGTACCAATCCCCAATCCATTAAGGCCCGGAGGGTCATGTTCGCATTACCCCGCGAAATATTCAATTCCGCCATTACCTCATCGGCAGTAAGAGCATCTGGAGCAATCAAAAGCAAGGCATGCACCTGAGCCATGGTTCGGTTAATGCCCCAGTCGCTTGCCATTTTACCCCAGGATTCAATAAATTTTTCTTTTCCTTCTTTAAAATCCATTGGTTGGTGTGCGTTGATTTTCTCCTTCCAGCCAATTTGCTTTTACGCTCTTTTTTTGGAAAAAAATTGTTTAACTGGCTGGTTTTCAGGATAAAATACTAATTTACGGTGTGTTTGACCTGAATTAGGATGCAATATGCATTAAATTGTGGAATACGATTTTTGTTTTCCAAAAAAAAGTACTGCTTATTCGTTATGGTAGGACTCTCCTTTTAAGATTGTCATGGCCCGGTACAATTGTTCCAGGAAAAAAAGCCGAATCATTTGATGCGAAAAGGTCATCGTGCTCAGCGAAATCTGAAAATTGGCTCGTTGATAGACGGCCTCTGAGAATCCAAAGGCGCCACCAATTAAAAAAACCATTCGTTTTCGAGATCCCGCCAATTGTTGTTCCATCCATTTTGAAAACCCGACCGAGGAAAAGGATTTGCCGCGCTCATCCAGCAAGACCAGAAAATCATCGGGTTGCAGCTTGCTCAAGATCAATTTTCCTTCCTCCAAGCTCATCTGTCGCCCATCTGTGTTCCTAACTTTTGGCAGGGGCAACACAACCCAATCAAAAGGTAAATAATGGGGTAAGCGTTTTGCATACAGTTCAATCCCTGTTTGCAAGTACGCTTCGCTTGTTTTTCCAATACTCCAAACCTCTAACCGCATCAGACATCAAAGGTATAACCCTCTTCCAAGAACCGGGTGTAGCGCTCTTGATCAAACTGATAAAGCTTTGCAGGACGATGTGCCACCCCAGCTTGAATTTCATCCAGATCATGCAACACGTTCATGGATAGGATTTTTTTCCTGAAATTACGCTTATCCAACTCGGTTTCCAGAATCGCTTCGTACAAATGCTGAAGTTCGGTTAGGGTAAATTTGGGGGGGAGTAGTTCAAACCCAATCGGCGCAATCCTAACTTTTTGCTTCAACTGGGTCAGGCACGATTGAAGGATTTGATTGTGGTCAAAAGCGAGCTCTTCAACAGTACCCACACTGTGCCATTGGGCAGACTGAGCAAAGGAGGCCGGGGTTGGTTGAAAGTCATTAGTTTTTACAAGTGAATAATAAGCGATCGTGATCACACGCCCTAATGGATGCCGATTTACGGCTCCGAATGCTTTTACTTGCTCCAAATATACACCTTTTAAACCAGTTAGTTGTTCCAGAACCCGCTCAGCAGCCGTATCAATATCCTCATTAGGATATACCAAGTCACCCGGTAACGCCCATTTACCCTTGTAAGGAGGGGCCCCACGCTGGATCAGCAGCACTTTCAAGTCGCCCCCATCAAAACCAAAAATGACATTATCTACTGAAAAAGCCGATTTAAAAAAACTATCTACTTCGCTCATACCGGGTTTCTTCTGTTTTGTTTCCCGGCTCAAAAATAAGGTTATTGTTTAAAATACACCAAATATTCAGCCCTTGTTTTTTTAATGATAAATAATGCCTCAATTTGTGCTAACTTTGCCCCTTTATTTAAAAGGGTTGCGGATAATTACCAAAATCAAGTAGAAATACCCGATTCGCTGCTTTTAATCCTTTTATCCTATTTAACCCGGTCTTGCCGGGGCATGAAAGAGTTGGGAAAAAAGACTGGAGGCTGCAACCGAAAACAACGACCAAGAATGAATTCTGAATTGGCGCAGTACATCGAACAATTATTGTTCACGCACGACCGTGTAATAATTCCAGGACTGGGGGCTTTTGTAGCTCAACCAGCTTCTTCAATAGTGGACCATGCAGGTGGAACGGTAGCTCCGCCCAACCGCACCCTTTCCTTTGATGAGAGCATACTGCTGGATGATGGGGTATTGGCTCAATTAGTGGCAAAGGAAAAAGCAATTTCAGAAGCTGAAGCCCGACAGTGGATTGAACGGCAGGTTTCCGTGATTCGGGAACGATTGGAGCAACGTGATATCATTGCCTTCGCGAATGTTGGTCGGCTGTATCGTAATTATTTGCAGCAAATGTTGTTTGTTCCCGATGCTTATAACTACAGCAGGGAAAGTTATGGATTGCCACCCATCCAATTTTCTACCTTGCCCCGCTCCCGTCAGGTCAGCTCCGAAACTTCTGGTCTTCCTGAGGAGTTTGAACAGCCAGAAGGCTTGCAAGAGCAAACAGAAGTCGTTTTTGTTCCGCCAGCGCGCAATTACACGAATATATTGGTCTTAATAGCCGGGATTTTGCTTATTAGTGCCGGTATTTATTACTGGTGGAGCCTGCCGGCTGCCCCCAAGGCAACTCAGGAACAGGTAGAAACTTCGGATGAGAACCGTACAAGCACAGCAGAGGAAAGCACTTCCGAGGAGCCTATCAAAACAGCAACTTCAGATCCTACTAACCCAGAACCAGCGGCCAAAAAAGAACCTGCAGCCGAAAAAAAGACCACACCCAGTACAAGCAGCACCAAACCCGCTGTTAAAACCTGTGTCTTAGTCATTGGCGTTTTTAAAGATCCAGTAAACATCCAAAAACTAAAAGACAAGGTTAAACAAGGCGGTTTTGAAGTTTACACCACGGATGGAAAAGGAGGTGGGACCTTGGTTGGTGCAACAGTTGATTGTTCCACAACAGCAATAATGGAAAACTATCGTGAGAAATTGCGCAAAATCACAGGAGTGAAGGATATTTACTTGAAAAAATAAAGCATGGGGAACCAAAACGGGCATTCTGTCGTTTTTTCTCGGCTCTACCTTTATAATAAAACTTGGTTTTCTCCATGAAAATAGACCATATCGGAATTGCTGTAAAAAATATGGAGCAGAGCAATGCCCTGTTCCAGTCCTTATTGGGATCCGCTCCGTACAAGCAAGAGCTGGTGGAAACAGAGAAGGTACTTACCTCTTTCTTCGCCGTTGGTGAAAGCAAAGTAGAATTATTGGAAGCAACCGATCCAGAGAGCCCTATCGCTAAATACATCGAGAAAAAGGGAGAAGGGGTCCACCACATAGCTTTTGAAGTAGAGGATATCCTGGCTGAGATGGAGCGACTCCAAGCCGAAGGATTTCAGTTGTTGCAAGCAGCTCCTAAAAGAGGCGCGGATAATAAGTGGGTCGCTTTCTTGCACCCCAAATCAGCCAACGGTGTCCTGGTGGAACTTTGTCAACAAATTAAAGATTGAATACCCCTTCCGAACTCAACGAACGGTTTCTTCAACAACTTCAGCGACTAAACCCTGAACAGCTGCTGGCCGTCCAGCAAGTGGAGGGTCCTGTACTCGTGCTCGCAGGTCCGGGAACGGGAAAGACCCAGGTGCTCGCCACCCGAATTGGTTACATCCTTCTTCATACCGATGCCCGCCCCCAAAACATCCTGTGCTTAACCTTTACCGATGCCGGGGTAATTGCCATGCGGGAGCGGCTGTTAGGTTTGATCGGTCCCGATGCTCACCGGGTGCCCGTGATGACTTACCACTCGTTTTGCAACCGAGTTATTCAAGAAAATGCGGCTGAATTTGGAGCAAGGCCGCTTCAGACGGTCTCTGAATTGGAGCGGATTGGCATCATCCGAAGTCTTTTGGATGAACTGCCTCCTTCCCATCCTCTGCGACTCGGTTATAAAAACCAATACCAGCTGGAAGGGGCACTTGGCCGGCTGTTTGCACAGATGAAAACCGCCGGATGGAAGCCAGGCGACCTCCACCGCGCGGTAGATAGTTGGTTGAAATCCCTACCAGAACAAGAGGGCTTTGTTTATAAAAAAGATACAGAGCACGGAAAGAAAGGGAGCCTCAAAGCGGCTTTGGTTAAATCAGAAACCGACCGCATGGAACGCCTTAAGGCGGGTGCTGATTTGTACCCCTTGTTCAACCAGGCTCTTAAAATGGTAGATCGGTATGAATTCGAGGACATGCTTCTGTGGACCATCCGCTTGTTTCAACGAGAAGAAGGGATCTTAAGGACGTACCAAGAACGGTATCAATATGTGCTGGTAGATGAATTTCAGGACACCAATGGAGCACAAAACCAATTGTTAAATCTCTTGCTCCAGTATTGGGAACAACCTAATGTATTTGCAGTTGGAGATGATGACCAAAGTGTCTATGAGTTTCAAGGGGCCCGGTTGCACAACTTGATTGATTTTTACCAGCAATACAGCCCCGGACTGGAAGTAATTGTCCTAAAAGAAAATTATCGATCTGCACAGCCGATTTTGGACGCAGCTCAGCGACTGATCCAATACAATGAACTACGAGCTGTCCGCCAACTTCCGATGGAAGTAGAAAAACACTTACAGGCCCGCAGTGCGGAGGCCTCCTGTGTACTGCGAAAAGACAGATATCCCAATCGGTTGGCGGAAGACCTAGCCTTGGTCAATCAGATTCAGCAGTTATTAGCGGAGGGCGTGCCGCCAAAAGAGGTTGCCATCCTCTGTGCCAAGCACCGGCAGTTTGAGCGGATTTTGCCTTTATTGGACCGGGCAGGAATCGCTTACCAGGCCAAACGGCCGCTCAATTTATTGGAAATGCCCATAATCCGGCAGTTGCGGACGATTTTTGAATACCTTGCGGCCGAACAAACGCAGCCCTTTAGCGGAGATACGCTTCTATTCAAAATCTTGCACGCGGGTTATTTTCAAATAGATCATAACGAACTTGCGGCATTTGCAGCAAGCCATTCCCACGAAGAACAACCTTGGCGGTCGGCGATTTTGGAAAAAAAATGGCCCGTGGCTCATGCCTTGGTCCAGTTAACTTCTGGAGTGCAACTATCGCTGCCCGAACTGGCAGACAAAGTGCTGCACGATCTTCAGATTCTTTCGTACGTGCTAGCGCTTGACGCTCCTGCAATGCAGTTAGAACTGCTGTATTCCTGGCAAACCTTTATTCAAGAGACTGCCGCCGGGCAGCCAGACCTTTCATTGAGCCAATTTTTAGAGCTCATCGAACGGATGGAAGACAATGCTTTAAGCGTTCCCTTTTTGCAATCCATTCGGATGCAGAATGGCATACAATTGCTCACCACGCACAGTGCTAAAGGCCTTGAATTTGAATGGGTGTTCCTGCCGGATTGTACGGTGGAGTCCTGGGAGCCCTCCAGCCGCGCAAACTTGGGATCCTTTCAGTTGCCACCTACTATTACCTATTCCAATGGAGAGGAGGATGCCCTAGAAGCAAGAAGAAGGCTGTTTTTTGTCGCCATGACCCGTGCTAAAAAAGGATTGTACCTTTCTTTTGCGGAAAAAGGATACAACGGTAAACCGGCCGTTCCCTGCCGGTTCTGGGAGGAGACTGGAATTCCGGAGGAACAGGTCAGCATTGACCCAATTCAGCAGCAGGCAGCAGTGGTATTGGCCCTCTCAGCGCCTCCAGCACCAGTGGTCTACCTTCCCAACCAAGCAGTGGTAGATGCCTTTTTAGAGCACTTTTTCATGAGTCCTCGGGCGCTCAACAAATATTTGCGTTGTAAATTGGCCTTTTATTACGAAGAAGTGCTCAAAGCACCTTTGCGACCCTCGGAGCATAGTATATCGGGGACTGCACTCCATACCGCGCTGCAGGTCTATTTTGGTCGAATTCAGAAATTGGGTTCACTTCCGGACAAACAAGAGTTGCTCGATCTCTTCATCTCTGAAATGGAGAAGGTTCGGGTATTTTTCAGAAACAACCATTTTCAGCAACGCTTGAGTACCGGATTGTATGCTTTGGATCAGTATTGGGTGACACAAATCCCTTATTGGCGCAAGCGCGTACGCCTGGAACTCTCCCTTCGTACCGTAGAGTGGGAGGGAATCCGGTTGGCTGGAGTCTTGGATAAAGTAGAGATTTCGGATGAAGGTATGCTTCGTATTGTGGATTATAAAACAGGTGCTTACCAACCTGGAAAAGTGGCAGCGCCCAGCGAAGAGCAACCCTTTGGTGGAGACTATTTCCGACAACTGCACTTTTATAAATTATTACTGGAGCAAAGCCGACTATTCAGTGGATCCATCACCAGTGGAATGATTGATTGGGTTGAACCCGACCGAAAGGGGGTCTTTCACAAATCGGAACTTGTCTTCCAAGCTACTACGGATCAATGGATGCGCGACTTGGTAAAGACAACCTATGTGGCCATTCAAAGCGCTGATTTTAGCCCGGGTTGTGGCCAGCCAGATTGCAGCTGGTGCCGCCTTCAGCAGGAACGACTTTTACAAACCCCCGTTTGGCAACCTGAGCTGGAGTTGGATGACTCATCCATGTAAACCGGGAAGAGCCTCCTTTAAAAAGCGAGGATTTGTATTTTAAGTAGGTTTGTGAACGTTTTTCAACCTATCAACACTCGATTTCCGTTTTATTTTTCAAGGCGCAGCCAATAATTTCACAATATTTCCTATATTTGTACCGTTTAATAAGGGTTCCTCCACTGTACTAAATTCAGCTCATCCCGGTCTTGCCGGTTCAGTCGAGCTGCATTGGTATGGTATGTTATTGTTTCTACCATTCTTTTGCAGACAGATTGACCGCTTGACCACCGGTAATCAACGTTAGACTATGTTTGCAATCACTTTTTTTCATCCTGATTTTTTTCAGAAAAACAACCGCGCTATGAACCAAAAACGACAGGCGTTGGTGGCTCTTTTGCTGCTTACGGCCGGTGCATTGCATCTATCCGCCCAGAACGTTGTGGCGGACTACCTACAACGTGCGGAGAAACAGTTTGACCTAGGCGCTTACAATGTAGCGGTCATTACGCTCGAGGAAATATTGCGCCAGGAACCCAACAATACCTCAGCCCTTGCTAAAAAAGCAGATTGTATGGTACAGCTCAACCGACCTTTTGAGGCCCTTGCACTGTATGATCGATCCTTGTCTCTGGGAAATTCTAATCCAGAAGTGAAGTTAAAATATGGACACGCATTGATGCAAGGTGGGGATTACGTAGGTGCCAAACGGTGGTATCAGCAATATGCCCTGACCAATCCAATTGTCGGCCAACATTTCTCTGCTGCTGCCGATCAGGCAGTCAAAATCAGCACGGCCCCCGCTCGTTTTTCCGTCCGTTCTGAAGGTATCAATACCAGCGGATCAGAATACGGGGCTGCATTCTTTGGAGATAAAGTGGTGTTCAACTCCTCTCGGAAGGATATGCCCCGTTCCAGCAAAAATGGAGATGCGGGAGCGAATGAATTATACTTGGCAACGCCTACCTTCCCCGAGGGTCTGATTCAATCTCCGACTTACTTTTTGTCGGATGCTCAAAATAACCTTTTGGTAAATGAAGGACCTATCTCCTTTAATAAATCGGCAACTCGGGCTGTTTTTTCTGCCAATAAATGGGTAGAAGGAAGCCGCCAAATTGCGCCTAAGGGAATGGAAATGGCCTTGTTCGTAGCAGACGTTAATGCCGAAGGTAAACTCCTGAATATTCAACCTTTCCCCTATAACAAAGAAGGATACGGAGTCGGCTTTCCATTTCTTTCTGAAGATGGAAACACCTTGTTGTTTGCCTCCAACCTTCCGGAAGGCTTGGGAGGCTGGGATTTGTATGTCTCCAACCACGACCCACTAAAAGGCACCTGGACGTCCCCAAGAAATTTAGGAGGATTGGTGAATACGCCCGGGAATGAGATAAGCCCCTTTCTGGATGAAAATAAATTGTACTTCTCATCCGATTGGCACCAAGGGCTCGGCGGATTGGATGTGTTCAGAGCGGAGTTTCAAAATGGCTACGCCTCCAATGTAAGTAACTTAGGGATTGGTGTCAATTCAAGCCGGGATGATTACGGCTTCATTTACCAAGCCACCAAAAGAAAGGGGTATTTGACCTCTAACCGCAGCGAGGGTAAAGGAAATGAAGATATTTACCAGGTGACTGAACTGTCTGAACAGTTCGCCATCACTGTTCGGGATCAAAATTACCTTCCCTTGGCAGAGGTGGAAATTGACTTGTCTGCTTGCAATGGAGGAATGCTCCGTACCGACCTTGCAGGGACAGCTCAATTCCTTGGGGGATGGAATGCTGGAACTTGTGCTGTTTCCATCAAAAAGCCAGGTTATTCCACTGTTTTTCTTTCTGTAAATGCATCGAGCGACCGGAATCTAGCAGTGACCTTGGTTAGCTTACCGCAGACCACTGCAAATGCACCCATCGCCAAGTCAGCCGCTCAAGTGTCTGAAGCTTTGGGAATCATCTTGGATGCCAATACCAAAGACCCCATTTTGGGTGCTAAAATTACAGCGACCCCCGTTCCAGCTGGACCTAAATTAGACGTTTTGAGTAATTCATTTGGACAATATACGTTTCAATTGGAACCTAATCGCTCCTACACCTTATCGTATACGGCAAATGGGTATACCGATCAAGTATTGAATTTTTACTCTGCTGGTGCAGGTAGTCAATCTACGGTTAGTCAGGTTTCGCTTAAAAAAACAAGCCCTTCTACTGCTCGTGGGGAAAACGATTCGGCCGTTTTTGCATGGACGACGCCACAGAAACAGGCGGCGGCACCTGCAAAGACAATAAGTGCTCCTGCTGAGACCAAACCTACTCCAAACAACTTGGTGGATGGTTATTCCGTCCAGTTAACAGCTTTTGTTACAGGAGCAACCGATGTGGAGCTGAGCCAATTTGAAGAACTAAAAAAACATGGAAATTTATATCAGATAAAGGAGGATCAAAAAAACAAATTACGCCTGGGGGTTTTTTCAGAGCGAGCAACGGCAGAGCTCGCCCTTCAAAAGGCCCGTGCTATCAAAAAGGATGCGTTCTTAGTGGAAGAAAAAGCCATAAATGGGGACTGGGTCTACCAACCTGCCCCCAAAGAGCTCGAGTTAGGGCCGATGATTGTTAGTAAAAGCGCAGCCGTGGAGCCTGTGGCGGCGGCTCCCGTTCTCCATGCAGCAGCAAGTCCGGTATCCTACGCCGTTCGGGTGAAATCAGTAGAGAGTACCAAGACCCTGGTGCTCAATGATCTGATCGAGCTCAGCCAACTCGGCAACCTCTACACCCAAGTCGAAAATGGTTGGATTTTGGTGAAATTAGGTCCCTGGACCTCCTTGAATGAGGCAGAACGGATTCAGGCAACCCTCGCTGCCAAAGGGCACCGGGAGGCAGTAGTCATTCCAGAAAGAACGGTTCCAGCAGTAAAATCTTCTAGTTCACCAACGTCCGTTTCACCACTGGCATCCAATCCTGTTAAAGGAGCTCCAGTTACTACCCCTCGGGGAGGGTTGCCTGATTTGCTCGGACCCGTTCCGAATGCTCCTGAAGTACTCGCACCCGTGACTCTGGCGGCAGCTGAGGAGGAAGAGGTTGATTTTATGGTACGGATATGTGTTCTTTCTGGGGACCTAAGCGCTTTTGATGTTAAAAAAGCAGAACAAGCGGGTGGCCAGGTTGATGCTCGCAAGAGTAAAACGGGCAACTATGTCATGCTACTGACTGGATTTGATGGGAAAGCCTCAGCTCAAAAAGCTGCTCAAAAAATAATTGAACTGGGGTTCAAGGAAGCATACCTTGTGAAAGAAAAACAAGGGGATGGTATATTACGTAGAGTGGTAGACTAATTTCTCTCGATAAGAGTTGTTGCAAAAGGCCCTTCACAGCGAACTGTGAAGGGCCTTTTGCGATTGGTTCAAAGCAGGGATATCATCTGCGCTGCCTATCCAAGAAGCTAAAATAGATGCTCCAAAAGGAGAGGCTCCAGGCTGCCGTCATTTAGTTAAGGAAATCAATAGTCCAATTTGACTCCTGGTCTATCTTTTTAATTGTCCAATTTGTTATTTGATTTAATCCAGAAGCAAAAGACGGTTGGAGTGTAGGACGTTACTCTAACGGCGGTAGGTTCATGCCCTTTCGTCCTTTCCATTTGGGAAAAACGGATTAGGGACTACCTTGTTTTTGCCAAATGGAAACGAAGTAAAAAGTGAATTGGATAGGTGAAATTAGGAGTAGCTGTTGACTTGGTCAGACTTTAGTGAAAGGAGTTTATGCTAATTCGGCCGGCCAAAAAATTTCTGCAATCCGCATAAAAGGGGGGGCTGCAGCCTGCAGAGGTCATTTTTTCAAAATTTTTTTTGCTTTTTTTTGTGTATTTTTTTCAAAGAAAAAATGAGGATCTTTTGGGATGTCTCCTCCCCAAAAAGGAAGAAAGGAATAGGGTGGAGCGATGATTTTTGAAAAAGTTCCATTTTATGGGGTTTTGGGGGCTAAAAAATGGGTGTTTCAAAATCAAAGAATGAACAAGGGGGGTGCTGAAGAAAGTTGATCAAATCGCTTCGAATACCCAAAATTCTCTATTACTTCGCCACTGAATTTAGTCCGTTGGGCGTTCGTATGGCGCCGTTCGAATCTCCGACTGCTAATTCAATTTTAACCTTATGTCCCTTACAGATCTTCTTTCTTTATTATGATTGAACATTTTTTATTGATCTCCAAGCGCGTAGAAGAACTCATTGAAGAGGCCGCCTCACCTGATTTCAACCCTCCAAAAGTGGCCGTTGGAAAAGGAGCTTACCACGAAGTGGATGCAGCAAACTTTATCTACAATGCCCTCAGTGCGGAGGAACCATCCACCTTATCCCGTCAGGACATTCTGTTTTTTCTGGTAGTCCTGCATTATGCTCGAACCCTCAACAAAAAACGGGAGTATGACCTCTCTGAGGAACTTTTTGAGGAGTTGGATCCTAAGTATTCCCTTGAACTCCAGGAGGAGATCATGGAACGGCACCGGGATTACCTGCAGACCCTCGGGGTAGCAGCGGTCGACTGGATCTGGTAAATCAGTAAAGGGGGTAATTCAAATGCTGGATTACCCCTTTCTCTGATACAGCAGAACATATTTTTGAATTTTTTTTGAATGCTTTCTTTTACTTATGCGTCTAATTGTTGCTTTTGCACTTTTGTTGTTGGTTAGCTGCTCACCAAAGCCAAATAACCTACTACAGGAGCTCGCTATTCCGTATGATAGCCATCCGAATCAGACCCTTCAGTATGAAGAGATTATCCGATGGTACCAAAAAATGGAGCAATGTTTCCCTAAGAAATTCAAACTTGAAACAGCTGGATTTACCGATTCAGGCGAGCCCCTGCACCTTGCTATTTTGTCTAGTTCTGGCCAGTTTGACCCCTCCCGGATTCGAGCTGCCGGCAAATGCATTCTACTCATCAACAACGGGATTCACCCAGGAGAACCAGAGGGTATTGACGCAACCTGTCTCCTCTTACGGGAATTGTTGACGGATCCCTCCAAAGCCCCTTTACTGGAACACTTGGTAATCGTCGCGATCCCAGTTTACAACGTAGGAGGTTGCCTCAATCGAGGGAAATACAGTCGGGCAAATCAAAACGGTCCTGAATCGTATGGTTTTAGGGGAAATGCCCGTAATTATGATTTAAACCGGGATTTCATTAAAAGCGACACGAAAAATGCGCAGTCCTTTCATGGGATTTTTCAGCGCTGGAAGCCGGATGTGTTTATTGATAACCATACCTCCAATGGTGCAGATTACCCCTACACCATGACCCTGATTTCAACCCTTCCCGATAAACTAGAGGCCCCATTGGGACCGTTTTTGGAGAAGGAGATGTTGCCCTACCTATACCGAGAAATGAATACCCGCAACTGGGAAATGATTCCGTATGTAGATACTTATGAGGGCACTCCTGAATCGGGACTTGTGGCGTTCTGTGATTATGGGCGTTATTCGACCGGTTATGCCGCCCTATGGAATACCATCGGATTTATGCCAGAAACCCACATGTTAAAGCCATTTGGCGACCGACTTGAAAGCACAAAGGCATTCATGGAAACCGTGCTGGAGTTTCTACAAAAGCAGCATGCCAACCTGCTCCAACTTCGGGCGCAGGCCAATCAAGTCACGCACAGTAAAACCAGTTTTCACCTCGATTATTCCCTGGACAAAAACCATCCTTCCCATATCCTCTTCAAAGGGTATACTGCCCGGTATAAACCCTCTGAAGTAAGCGGGCTGCCTCGACTCTGGTATGACCGCAGCGCGCCGTATGAGCAAAACATTCCTTACTATCACCGATATTCCCCCTCCTTAACCATCGAAAAGCCAATCGCCTATCTCATTCCCCAAGCCTGGGAACCAGTGATCGAACGGTTGCAGCGCAATGGTGTCGCCATGGTTCCGTTGAGTGAAAATCTTGATCTGGAGGTAGAATCGTATCTGATCGGAGAAGTTAAAAACAGGGATGCTTGGGAAGGCCACTACTTCCATCACCGCATTCAAGTAGATAAAAAGACCGAAATTCGTTCTTTTCGAAAAGGTGACTGGGTGGTGTGGATGAACCAAGAGGCCAATCGGTTCTTGATGGAAACGATGGAGCCCCAGGCGCCAGACTCCTGGATGGCTTGGAATTTTTTTGACCCCATTCTGATGCAAAAAGAGTATTTTTCGGATTATGTTTTCGAAGACTTAGCAGCAGAATACCTGAGACAACATCCAGATGTCAAGGCTCAGCTAGAGGAGAAAAAAGCAAAAGAACCCGAGTTCAACGCGAATGGCCGCGCTCAATTGGATTGGGTGTACCGTCATTCCCCTTGGTATGAATCAACCCACCGACTTTATCCAGTAGCTAGGGTAGTCTCCGCTACAGCCGCAGCTAAATTGCCATCCACCAACTAATTAATCATTCTAAAGCGTCTTTTCATCCACGTTTTTAAGGTATTAATATAAAAGAACAGGCGGAGTTGTCTCAAATTGCCGATCCTTGCACCATTAAATTAGTTGCACAAGTTATGCCGAAAATGAACAGAAAAACCACCGGATTTTCAGGACTAACCCTAGCGCTATCCCTGCTCTTCTCGGTAACAGGAAGAGCACAGGACACTTGGTCGCTTCAACGTTGTGTTGCCCATGCCCTAGAGCAAAACCTAACCATTCAACAGGCAAAAGCAAGCTATCAACTGGCGGACCTTAGCGAACGACAAGCAAAAGCCGCTCGACTGCCCTCCGTAAATGGAAATGTTAATCTGGGTGAACAGTACGGTCGTACCATCGACCCAACTACCAACACCTTTGTGAATACGGGCATTACCTTTAATAGTATGAGCCTGAATGCCAATGTGCCCCTTTTTACCGGTGGGCGTATTCAGCGCAGTATTGATGCCGCTAAACTCGATGCACAAGCCTCCCAAGCAGACTTGGAACATGCGCGCAACACCCTGGCTCTCCAGGTCGCACAAGCTTACCTTACCGTTCTTTTGGCTGAGGAACAAGTAGCCAATACCCAAAGCCAGCTCGCACTCAGTCAAAATCAGCAAAAAAACACCCTCCAACTGATTGATGCTGGAAATCTACCTGCTGGTGATCGGTTCAATGGGATGGCGCAAATTGCTCGCGATGAACAAGCGGTCATCGCTGCCGAAAACAACCTGGAGCTGAGCTATCTAACCCTCAAACAACTGCTGCAGTTAGAACCAGAGGTCCAAATGGTGTTAGAAAAACCATCAGTTGGAACCCCTTCCTCTGACTATGAGGTACTCCAATTAATTGACGTCTATGAGACGGCAACGGCTGCTCAACCGAATTTAAAGGCTGCTTCTTTTCGGGTGAAAGGTGCAGAACGCAATGTTGGTGTCGCCAAAGCAGCCTACTACCCAACATTGTCGCTTTTCGGAAACCTGAGTGCCAACTACTCCTCTCAATTCAAAACGTTTGCTCCCACTGGTGCTTTTGATACCGTTTTTCAAAATATCCTGCTGAATGGGAGTGAAATCCAGGTAGGTTTTCCTCAACCCCAAATTGGAAGCTCAGAAATACCTTACCTCAAGCAACTGGATCAAACCTTTGGACAAGCGGTGGGGCTTAATTTGTCCATCCCTATATATCAGAATGGGCGAACCCGCCTTTCAGTAGAGCGCGCCAAGTTGGGGGTGTTAAATGCCCAATTGCAGCACAACCAAGTTCGACAGCAACTGAAAAACGATATCCAGGTGGCCATCGCGAATGTTAGATCTGCTAAAAAGCAGATGGAGGCCGCCCAAAAAACCCTGGAAGCCACTCAACTTGCCTTTGAAAATGCGGAAAAGAGGTATCAAATCGGTGCTTCCAATGCTT
>CANHDG010000061.1 GCA_947459365.1 Saprospirales bacterium | reverse complement strand
GGAGGAAGAACCGTTGGATTCGAGGATATCGGATACAATACGGATGGTATAGGGGAAGTTTTCCGGCATTACTTTCCGGATAGAACGGGCCGCCAGGTTGGCGTGTCCCACTTCCCGTCGGCCAGGTCCGCGCATGGGTTTTACTTCACCGGTAGAGTAGGGGGGGACGTTGTAGTGGAGCAGGAAAGGCTCATCGCGGAAGTCCAAGGCGGTATCGTACAGCATGGTATCTTCCTTCGTACCCAAGGTTAGGGTCGTGAGGGACTGCGTTTCGCCGCGGGTAAAAATAGACGAGCCGTGTGCAGCGGGAAGATAGCTTACTTCGCACCAGATAGGGCGGATCTGATCGGGTTTGCGGCCGTCTAGACGGCTTTGGTCGCTCAGGATGACATCGCGGATGATGAATTTTTTGCGCTTGTCGTAGTAGCGTTCGGCTACTGGCGCCCATTCCTTCATAAACTCCTCGCCCATTTCGGTGGTGAGGGTTTCCATCAGGCGGGTTTTAACAGCATCCAGGGCGTCTTTGCGCTGGTGTTTATCGCTGGCGGATCGTGCAATGGTGTAGATCTCGTCGCTTACCACCTCTTCGATGCGTTTTTTGAGGTCTTCGTGCTCCACGGGTGGTTCTACCGCCCGTTTTACGAGGGCCGCATCTCCGACCAGTTGGGCCAAGCGTTTTTGAGCGTCGATTTGTACCCGAATGACTTCATGAGCGATTTTCAGCGCTTCAATCATATCGGCTTCCTGACACTCATTTGCTTCTCCTTCCACCATCGTGATATCGCGTTCGGTAGCAGCAACGATGAAGTCCATGTCTGCTTTTGCGAGTTCGGTGCGGTTTGGGTTCACGACAAACTGTCCATCGATTCGGGCAACCCGCACTTCGGAGAACAGGGCTTCCACCGGGATGTTACTCACGGCAGCGGCCGTTGAGGCTGCCAATCCAGCGAGGGCATCCGGCATAACATCCTTATCGGCGGATATCAAGTTAATAATCACCTGTGTTTCGTTCATGTATCCATCTGGAAACAAGGGGCGAAGTGCCCGGTCCACCAAGCGAGAAATCAGGATTTCGTAATCAGAAAGCTTGGTTTCGCGGCGGAAAAAGTTGCCCGGAATCCGTCCTGCGGCAGCGTATTTTTCCTGGTAGTCGACTGAAAGGGGGAAGAAGGCCTGGCCTTCTTTGGCTTTGGTGGCGCTAACAATCGTAGCGAGCAGCATGGTGTCGCCTACGCGAATCATGGCACTACCGTCAGCCTGGGAAGCGAGTTTGCCCGTCTCTAACGCTACTTCCCTCCCATCGGGAAGGTTGAAGGTGACGCGCAACGGCGTTTGTTTACCCATAAAATTGAAAATAGTTGCGTAACGGCTGCCGACGAAGAAAAAAAGGTCGAAAACTGTGGGTACACACAAAATTGCCGAATTCCGCGAAAGGGGAGAAACAAGTGATTTTTTCGGGCAAAGCGACGCGGTTCAAGCAGGTTTGTGTGGAGGGTGATTCAGTGGTGTCCGGATGGAATGTGCCTGGACAGAGGATCAGAAGTACACTGAAAACAACCTCGTTAGCGATTTTTTTCTGGTCTGCAGACCGATACTGGTTAAAATGAAAAAAAGGTTTAGAAAAGCATCGAATAAAAAAGAGGACTCCTCTTTTCGATTACCTGCCTTACTAAACCTTTTTGGTTGAAAATTACTTACGAAGTCCGAGCTTCTCGATCAAGGCGCGGTACTTGTAAATGTCTTTTCTCATGTAGTAAGAGAGAAGACGCTTACGCTGACCTACCATGTGCAACAAGGCACGACGAGTAGCATGGTCTTTTTTGTTGGTTTGAAGGTGCTTACTCAAGCACTCGATCCGGTACGTCAACAAGGCAACTTGCGCCTCTACGTTCCCGGTGTTTTTTGCGTCGCCACCGTACTGCTGTACGATTTCGGCCACCTTTTCCGGTGAATAATAAACTGCCATTTTTAAAGAGATAGAATGTGAAAAACCTCGACCACCGCTGAATTTAAAGCCCATTCGGCAAAAAACGGGAAGCCATCCAGACGTAGTCGAGGCAAAGGTAGGGAAAAAGTGTCTTTTGAAGGGAATAAAATCCGAATTTATTGAGCTGACTCGGTAAAATTATACCTGTCCATCCATGATTTCCCAGGTATGGTCTCCCAACAGTCGGACCGTCGCAAGGTACTCATACGGTTGTTTTCGTCCCCATTCCGCCGGTGCTACCATGGATAGTAGGTGAACCCCGTCTGCCTTTCGTTGGTACAGGTAATAAATGGAATGAATAATCGGTTGAAAGGGTACCTGTGACTGGTAAATTAACTCGGATATTTCCATGCGCTGCTGTAGAGACTGGGCTTGGTTGACCAACGTTTCCATCTGCCGGCGCAACTGTTCCATCTGCCGGTCCGTCTGATCATACATAGCCGTCATCGCATTTCCGCGCACGCGCCCTAGGTCGTCTGGCCGGATTACAGCCCCTCCTGCCGTGTGTGCATACGGGAGCAATCCTGGGTTCTCTGCGATCTTGTCTTTGTCAATTGGATTGACGAAGGCCTGTTCTTCTGTTTTTTTCTCCGACATGGTGCTGTTTAAAACGCGGTTGCAGCTAAATCGTTCACTCGGAATCGAATTTTACCCGACCGAGTCCGAGTGCTCTGAGTAATAGCCTTGGAAGAGGTTTTTCTGGATTTGAGCGCTTACGCAGGTCAAGGTACCAGCCGAGTTTTTTCAGCAAGGGTATTTTATGGGTTTCGACAAACTCGATCAGGGTGCCATCCGGATCTTCTATGTAAGAAAAGTAGCCTGCTGCTTCTCCCATATCAAAGGAACCGCTGGAATCTACCGTAAATGGATGCCCCTTAGAAGCACAATACGATTTCAGCTCGCTCATGCCGGTGATATCAAAGCAGAGGTGGATATACCCTAGGTCTCCCCAGTAACGGCCCTCAAAAATTTTTCGGGGTGCTCGGTCTAGGCATTGCACCAATTCAATTTCGCTGGAGCCAAACAAAGGGCTGAAAGGTCCTTTGCGTTGCTCGGAATGCCGCAGTAAGCAACGCCGGAATGAACTAAATCCACCGTCGGTTCCGTGTAGGTCTTCAAACTGTCCTGACTGATCGTACACCACCTGATCATAGCCCAGGATGGTCTGGTAAAAGAGTTTGGATCGGTCTAGGTCACTAACGCCAATGGTAGCTCCATAGATGCCTCCACATTCGTGGCGGTTGGAGGGGAACAGCCAATCGGCAGCCTCTACTACTTCAAAGGGGTTGCCATAGGGGTCTTTAACAAAAAAATGGATTTTACCGTCGGGTCGTGTACTGGGATTGCTGAGCATATTGACCCCTTTTTTTCGTAAAAAATGAAAGGCCGCCTCTGCATTTTTTGTTTTTATTTTAGCAATGTTGATCCCCAAATCGCCCAGTAAGGGTTGAAATTGCGGTGCTTCTGGCTTTCTACTGGTGTATTGCCAGATTTCCATGCCGCCGCCTCCCTGCATGTTGATGGCCAAAATGGCATGCCGGTCCCTCGGCTCCCCTCCCGTGTAGGGAAGCATGAGTCCTGCCGTCGCTGCCTCCTCAAAAATTGGAACATCCATCCCAAAATGAAGGTTATACCATTTAAAAGCAGCGTGTACATCGGAGACTCCAATGCCCATTTGTTGTATTCCAGAGATAAACATAGTCGAATGCAAGTTTAAAGGCGCAAAGTTAACGGACCTGCCGCGGCATTTAACATATTATTTTTCTAAAAAAAACGTTGAATAAAGGTGACCACCTTCTTGTAACGGTCGGAAGCGGCCTACTAGGTATGAAGTACTTTTCGTTATTTAGCGCCCGGTTCCGCTCCAATTGTCCTTTCTTGTTTTGATATGGTAGAAATAAGTCGTCTTTTTGTTGCTTTTATGCTGTTGTGGGCTGTTCCAGTCGGATTAAATGCCCAGCGCCCCCCCAAAGTCCAGTTGAACCCGGTGGCTTTGGGACTGGATTTACCCGAATCCTACAAAAACAGGACCTTTATCAAGGGATTAGCAGGTTTTGTCAACAACATCGATCAGCTCGTAGGGTCCATGATTGTGATTGAAGGGAATAAAACCTCGGTTATTACTCGTTTCGTAAAGGAGGATAAACCGCCTGTAGTGACTACCACTACTTCTGATGTACTTTTTAACGCTAAAATTGACCACCGTTTTAAGCAAAATGGGGCCTACTCCATTGCTTCCACCAAAATTGAACGGGATGCAGTCTATGAGGTAGTCATCACCGATATCGGGGTTGCCTTTCTGCCGGAAGACTATATACCGTACCTCGATATTTGCAATGCCTCCAGAAATGTATCAGCCGACCTCCGTCGTAAAATGTATTATGTGCGCTCTGCCAAACTAACCACGGTGTACACCAGGGCCTTTAAAAAAGTATTGGGCTCTGGTAGTGTCAGTGGATTGGTATTCAGTGCCGGAGGAGAGGTGTTCAGTAGCACCGAACAGTTTAATGTGGACTATATTGTCTCGGTCGACCTAGTGAATATGGATAAACTGTTGGCACTGCAGGATTGCGCTCAACTACAACTTAAAGTAGAAATGGCCCTTCGGGAACAGGCAGAACAGGCGCGACTGGCTGCTGCCAAAGCGGAGGAAGAACGAAAGGCTCGGGAGCATGACTTGGCAGCGGTGCGCGCTCAGCTAGAGGACCTTTATTGCCTTTTGGGAGAAAGTCTGGAGCAAAACGCCAAGATCCAAAAGCAAATGCAACTGGTAAAAGAACAGGAAGCTCAAGCCAGAAAACAACTCGAGGAGGCCCAACGACAGGCTGATATCCTCACCAGTAAGGCTGCTTTTGAGTTCAAAGAAGTCGAAAACGCCGAAAAAGTAATCGTAACAGTTCGCAATAAAGATGGACAAGTGCTGGAAATCAAAAGCCTGGAGGAGTTGAGCAAAGAGAAACTACAGGAAATGGGCTTTGACCTGGAAATTTTGAAGCCCAAAGGCGACTAATGTTAAGTTTGAAGGGCAGATTGTTGCTGGTGTGAAAAATTCCGTTACCTTTATAGCCTTTTAACTGTTTGTGTCGCCTTTCTGGTTTGCGGTGGTGAGTAGAAAGCCAACTGCCTGATCAACAGCCTTTTCCGAATATAATTAAACGCTTGTTTCTATGAATAAATTGATAAGTCTTCGCTACCCCATTGGGAAATTTGAATACGGTAAATCGTATTCGCTAATTGAAACCAGAAAACAAATAGACGTGCTGGAGGACCTTCCCCGCCTCCTCAAAAAAATCATGAAAAAAATGACCCGCCAACACCTGGACACTCCTTATCGAACGGATGGTTGGACGGTCCGCCAGGTCATCCACCACCTCGGTGATAGCCACTTAAACGCTTATGTCCGCATGAAGTTGGCGCTAACAGAAGAAAATCCAGTGATAAAACCCTACAAAGAGGATGCATGGGTTTCCCTTCCCTCCGAACTAAATGCCTCGGTGAAGGACTCTCTTCGGTTGCTAAAGGCCCTGCACACCCGCTGGGTAGAATTGATGAAAACCTTCACGGCTTCCGACCTCAACCGGACGTATTTTCACCCGGATTTGGAGCGGGCTGTCTCCCTCTCGGAGGCCATCGCGCTTTATGCCTGGCATACCCAGCACCATTTGGCGCATATTCGGTTGGTGACCGAAGCCGATCGGCCGAAAGAAAAAAAGGAGGAAAAGATAAATAAAAAAGAGAAAATTGAAAAAGCGGCACCTGCAAAACCAGTGCAGGAACGCCGTACCCGGCCAAAGCGCAGCGCACAACCTGCAAAGGAGCCCAATACAACGGTTGCGGAGGTTACGCCCGTTGCGACCAAAACACCCCGACGTCGTCCTGCAAGCCCACGTAAGAAACCTAACCCTCCAACGGTTGCCGAGCCAGTAGCAGTAGAACCGTCGGTTCCAGCTAAACCCGTAACTGCTCGGAAGCCGCGTACAAAAGCGGTGGTTACCGATAAGCCAAGGCCGACCCGAGGTCGAAAACCGGTGGTGGCGCCTACTCCTCCAACGGAAGACACAGGAGAGGACCAAGCGTAACAGCGCAAGGGTTTAAATAAAAAACAGGAGTTGGGAGCTTGCCTTGATGGTGTCCCAACTCCTGTTTGTTTGAATAGACGGATGTGTCCTTAACGGGCGCTTAGGAAGTTTTGCGAGGTTTGTATTTCGCTTTTTCCAGGAATTGCTGAGCATCCATTTGTTGGATTAGTTCCTGTAAAGTCGTTTTTGGATACTTTTTCATGTAGGCCTTGACAATTTGCCAACCAATAAAATTGCCGATCTGCCCTGGGGCTTCCTGAAATACATTGTCGCTGGAGGGGCTCAGGGTCACGATTTTCATATTGCTAGGCCCGAGGGGCTCATACAGCACTTTCATAGCGAGCAACCTGCTCCATACTTCCTGCTCATTGGCTAGGGACCCCAGCCATTGGTCGGTAGAATAGCTCATTTTTACACTGTCCGGAACTGTAGGAAGCAGGCAGTCCATGACATAAAGCGCTTTTCCATTGCGGATCATGTGGTCGAGGATGCGGTCTTCTTTTGGGCCCGGCACCAGGTAATTCGACAAGGAGAAGGTATATTTAACAATCATCTTATCCGGTGAGAAGTCCTTTCGGATGTATTGAGGGAAGATTTCAGGGTTATAGCCGGAAAAGTCGGCCCCCAAGAATAGGTCCAGCCCCAAGAGCATCAGGGTGTCATTGATAAGGTAAGCATCCCCCACAAATTCGGTGACTGAAGCGACGGTGAGGGGAACTTGTTTTTCGGGAAAATAATACTTGTAAAAACGAAACAGCTGGTTGAGCTCCTTTTGGAAAGGGCTCAAATCCGCAAAAACGGCCTGGCAGCTGTCGTTCAATCGACGCACTTGGGGAGCAGTCACATACCCACGGAGGTTTTCCTCCGGCGTCTGTTGACGCAGCATCCTGTCTTGGGCCACCTGACTGGTGAAAAAAGGTAAAAAATCGGGGTATTTCTGCAAAAGTGCTTGCCAGCTTGCGCTAAATTGGACGGTATCTGCGTTGAATAGATCTTGGTCAAACCGAAGGATTCGGGCATCCACCTGGATCTTGGAGACATCCGGAGTAGGTGGCTGATCTTCTTGGGATTCTGACTGGCATCCTCCGAGCAAAGCGAGCAGTAAGACGAACGCAAAGGATCGCGCACCGAAGGATTTGGATATTGTTTTTGTCATATAGGATGTACTGGTTTGGAAAATAAGTCTGAATTTTGTGCTTCAAAGAATTAAAACCGCAAAATTGCTTTAAAATTAACTGATCATGGTGAAAAAAATTGTCTTATTTACATTGATTACTTGTTGGATGGCCGTTCAACTTACTGCACAGAACGATCGGGAGTATCGGTTTGGCATCCAAGCGAGTCCCACTTTTTCCTGGATGAGTACAGATGAACGATTGCTGGAAAATGCGGGGACCAACTGGGGAGTTAAGCTGGCCTTGATGGCTGAAAAATATTTTCAACCCAATTACGCGATTGTTTCCGGTATTGGGTTTGGATTTAACCATGGGGGTTTTTTACAGAGTAACTTCCCTCGTTATCGCCCATGGGTTGGTTCTGATTTGTCAATTAAATTAACGGATTCGGATTCGATGTCATTGCCAGCCAGCTCGAAATTGCACTATCGCCTTCGGTATGTGGAAGTGCCCCTCGGCCTCAAAATGCGCGGTGGGTCCAATGAAGATGCTCCTCTGA
Source organism: Saprospirales bacterium (assembly GCA_947459365.1). Lineage (GTDB taxonomy): Bacteria > Bacteroidota > Bacteroidia > Chitinophagales > Saprospiraceae > M3007. The sequence continues at coordinate 8,053 of CANHDG010000061.1, read as the reverse complement.
AATTTTTTGCAGAGCCCTTGTTGACCTTTGGTTTTCTTACCAAGGCCTTAGGCGATATCAGTGGCGCAGGGAGCGAATTTAACACCACAGATGAGAATATCCGGAATGATGTGAATGGATTGGCGCTGTCTTGGGGATTGGGTGCAGGAGTGGAGTATGAATTGGCCACGCACACCACTTTTGTGGCAGGCTTATTTTACCAGAATAATTTTACAGACCTAACGCAAAAAGCAAGAGCCGTTCGAGACGTGGCAGGCAATTGGGAGAACGAGCAGGCGAGGACGTACTTTCGGGCACTGACGCTTCGTTTAGGGCTGTTTTTCTAGATCCTTCTTTTTTTGTTGAAAAAAGAAAGGGAATGCCGGAGAAAAGGGCTGCTTTGAAAAAAAGCGGCCCTTTTTTTCAAATATAGAGCTGTTTGGCAACAAAATAGCAGGTATCAGGTTAATAATTGCACCGACCGGCAGGAGCCTGTTTCAGGTCGAATTTTTTGAATTATTCTATCTCAGTGCTATGAAAAGGTGTGCGATTATTTGGTTTCGAAACGACTTAAGGCTACACGATAACGAGGCCTTGTGCGATGCATTGCGCATGGCGGATGAAATTGTGCCGGTGTATATTTTTGATATACGGACATTTAAGGGAAAAACCCGTTTTGGTTTTCCCAAAATTGGAAAATTTCGAGCTAAATTCACCTTGGAGGCGGTGGAGGATTTGCGCGCCCGGTTTCGACAAAAAGGCTCTGACTTAATTATTCGTCAGGGCTTACCGGAGCAAATATTGCCAGAAATAGCGTCCCAATGCCAAGCCTCTTGGGTGTTTTGCAACCGAGAGCGCACCAGCGAAGAGGTACAGGTTCAGGATGCCCTGGAGAAAAATTTGTGGGGCAGTGGGGTAGAGCTGATGTATACGAGAGGCAAAATGCTGTACCATACCCAAGATCTTCCGGCACCGGTACAACATACCCCGGATGTATTCAGTCAATTTCGGAAAGACAACGAGAATTTGACACGCATTCGCCCACCATTGCCCGAACCAGCGCAATTGCCGCGTTTTTCGGCCGCACTGGAAGCGGGTAATTTACCTGTGCTCTCTGATTTTGGGCACGCTGCAGTGGAGCCCCAACCAGCTGCCGCCTTATCGTTTGAGGGGGGCGAAACAGCCGGATTGAAGCGGTTGCATCATTATTTATGGGAATCTGAGGCGGTCACCACTTATAAAGAAACTCGAAATGGACTGCTAGGGCCCGATTATTCCTCCAAATTTTCGCCCTGGCTCTCCTTAGGATGCCTTTCACCCAAGCGAGTATACGCCGAATTAAGGCGTTTTGAAACGGAACGGGTAAAAAATGAAAGTACGTATTGGTTGTTCTTCGAGTTGCTTTGGAGGGATTTCTTTCGGTTAATGGGAAAAAAACACGGCAATAACTTGTTTAAGAAAGGCGGTCCCCAGCGTAAAAATATGCGTCAGCTAGTCAATCATACGGCCCTTTTTGAGCAGTGGGCGGCTGGAAATACCGGCGTGCCCTTTATTGATGCCAATATGCGCGAATTGAATGCTACCGGTTGGATGAGCAACCGAGGTCGTCAGAATGTGGCCTCCTTTTTGGTTCGCGATTTGAGGGTCAACTGGCAGATGGGTGCAGAATACTTCGAAAGTTTGCTGCTCGATTACGATCCATGTAGTAATTGGGGCAATTGGAATTATGTGGCTGGTGTGGGCAGTGATCCCAGGGAAGATCGTTATTTCAATATCCTGACGCAAGCCAAGCGGTACGATCCGGAAGGCGATTACGTTCGACATTGGTGCCCGGAATTCAAACTCGTTCCCCCGGATTTGACACATCGTCCAGATTTGTTGAGCCCAGCGGAGCGATCAGTTTACAAGTTGACGAATTATCCAAAAGCATTGGTTCGGATAGAAAAATGGGCTGGACCCTCCACACGGATCGACAAACCTGGATTCCGTAGTGTTTCTAAGCGATCTTAATCGTATCTTTGTCAAGTTATTCCTTTGTGTGCCGGCGCATATGTCGGAGCGATTAATGGACGTTAAGAGATATGATGATCACCCAATTTTTGAAAAACATCGCCTTTGCCGGACTACTGGTTTTTTTGCCTGCCGGCTTGTTTGCCCAGTCCATCAACTTGGCCAATCAGTATTTTGCTAATGGGGAATACGAAAAAGCAGCCGCTGTATTTGGTGAAATTGTAGAAAAAAATCCTTCTAACGAATTTGCTCTGAACCGCTATGTGGAGTGCATGATTAACCTCGAGGCGTATGCAGATTGCGAGGTAGTTCTGAAAAAGCAGGTAAAAAAGTATCCGAATGCTTCTAATCCTTGGCTGCAGTATGGCAACCTCATGTACCGTCAGGGGAAGATGGAGGAAGCGACTACTTTTTATGAAAAAGCCATTCAGAACCTTTCACCCGATTTTAATTCTGTACAGCGATTGGCCTCCCAGTTTACGGCAGCAAGTCGGTACGAATTAGCCCTCAAGACTTATGAGCGAGGGGGAGAGATGTTGAAGGAAAAACACCTGTTTGCCATGAATCAGGCAGACCTCTACCGTCGGTTAGGGGAGGTGGATAAAATGATCACAGCCTACCTTAATAGCTTAGGGGCGCATGCGACCAATGTTCAGACCATTACGATTTATTTAGCCCGTTTTTTGGATCCCTCTGACTTTCCGTTGCTGCAGGAGCAACTGTACAGCCGTATACAGGAAAAGGAAGAGCCGGAGTATATTGAGTTGTTGGCTTGGTCGTTCATGCAAAAAAAGGATTACAAGAACGCTTTGCGGCAGTTAAAGGCCTTGGACCTTCGGCTTTCAGAGCCTGGGCATCGAATTTATCAGCTAGCGAAAGATGCCACAGAAGCAAGGGACTACGATGCCGCCATTAGCGCCTACGATTATATTATCAAAGAAAAAGGCCCTCAAAACCCGTTTTTCTTTGAAGCAAAGCAAGGAGCGATGTGGTGTCGGAGAAGTAAAATTACCCAAGGATTTGACTATTCGCCCTCTGAGCTAGTCATTTTAGAGGCAGACTACCTCGAATTTTTGGTGCAATTTGGGATGAACCGGCAGACCGCGCGGTTGGTGGTGGAACTGGCAGAGCTGCAGGCTCTCTACAAAAACGACTTGCCCAGCGCCATTCAAGTGTTGGATTCTTTGGTAAAAGCGCCTGGTGTTTCCAGAGAAGACCAGGCAAGAGCCAAGATCAACCTGGCGGATTATTACCTGATGAGTGGGGAGCGGTGGGAAGCCACCCTGCTGTATAGCCAGGTAGACAAAGACTTTAAGGAGGAAGTTTTGGGACAAGAAGCGCGTTTCAAGAACGCTAAATTAGCGTATTACCACGGTGATTTTCAGTGGGCACAAGCGCAATTTGATGTTTTAAAAGCTTCTACTTCCAAGCTGATCTCCAATGATGCCCTTGATTTGTCGGTATTTATCATGGATAACCTGAACCTGGACACAACTGCAGACGCCATTACTTTGTATGCAGGAGCGGAGCTGCTCGTTTTTCAGAACCGTTTTGAGGAGGCTATTGCTCGACTGGATACCCTTCGCCTGGGATTTCCGGAGCATTCCTTGCAGGATGATATTTTTTATTTACAGGCCCAGATTGCAGAGAAGCGGCGGGATTATGTTCGAGCAGCAGCTTTGTACCAGAAAGTAGGTGAGACCTATCCGGAAGATATTCGAGCCGACAACGCCCTTTTTTCATTGGCTCAATTATACGAGTTCCGATTAAATGCGGTGGAAAAAGCCCGAGAGTTGTATGAAAAGATATTCACCGACTACTCTGGAAGTATCTTTTCGGTAGAAGCGAGGAAGCGGTACCGGGTACTTCGGGGAGACAAGGTTCAATAATGCCCGCGACAATGAAACAGGAATGGAAAGTTGAGCGCTTGGAAGACCTGCCGACGGTGGTTTTAGCTGTTATTCAAGCCTTGGGCCCGCATCGAAAGATTGCTTTATATGGAGAAATGGGCGCTGGGAAAACCACTTTTGTGAAGGCCTTTTGTGCTGCCTTAGGGATAGAAGGAGAGGCGGTGAGTCCCACTTTCTCCCTCCTGAATACCTATGATTATCGCTCGATGGAGGGGAAAAGACAGTTTTTGCATCATTTGGATTTGTACCGGTTGTCACGGGCAGAGGAGGCTTTGGATATTGGGATCGAGGACGTATTGTACGACCACTGTTATTGTCTAATTGAATGGCCACAGGTAGTGGAGGCATATTTGCCATCGGATTGCGTTCGATTACACATCATACATACAGAGGATCAGAACCGAATGATTCGATTGATTGAATAACACCTAGTATGGAAACCCAAGTTCGCAAACAAGCCAGTACCCAACCCGAGATGCTGGCGGTTCACCCCCGCCATCAGTACTTTACGATTGGTATTCCTCAAGAAACCATTTTACAAGAAAACCGGGTGGCACTTGCCCCTCACGCGGTGTACACCTTGGTGGCGCATGGGTATCGTATTTTGGTAGAGCGGGGAGCGGGCCTAAAGTCCAGGTATTCCGATCACGAGTATTCGGAGGCTGGGGCCGAGTTGGTAAGCAGCCATGAGGAAGTATTTAAGGCCGAGGTGCTATTGAAAGCAGCGCCCCCTACACTGGAAGAGATTGAGCTGATGCATCCCAATCAGGTGCTAATCTCCCCGATTCAGTTGCCAATGCTGGAGCCGGAATACATTAGCCGATTGCTGAAAAAGCGGGTCACGGCTTTGGCGATGGAGTATATTCGAGATGATGACCGAGGGGTATTTCCCATCGTTCGAGTGATGAGTGAAATCGCGGGAATCAGCGCAATTCACATTGCGGCTGATCTTTTGGCTACCAACCGGGGCGGGCAGGGTGTGTTGTTAGGCGGCGTAGCGGGCGTTCCTCCTGCGAAGGTAATAATCATTGGGGCAGGGGTAGTAGCCGAGTTTGCTACTCGAACTGCAATTGGCTTAGGCGCAGAAGTGCGTATTTTTGACAACGATATTTACAAGTTAATGCGCCTTCAAAACCAGGTGGGCAGGCAGCTACATACCTCTGTTATTCATCCGGTCCATTTGAAAGAACAATTGTTAAGTGCAGACGTGGCCATTGGCGCGATCCATTCGCAGAAAGGGCGTACTCCCTTGATTGTCAATGAAGATATTGTGCAGCGGATGAAACCAGGATCCGTAATTATTGATGTGAGCATTGACCAGGGTGGCTGTTTTGAAACCTCTCGGATTACGAGTCACGATGCGCCCACTTTTACGCAACACCAGGTGATTCATTATTGCGTCCCTAACATTCCCTCGAGGGTAGCTCGAACGGCCTCAGAGGCGATCAGCAATATTTTGACTTCCTTGTTATTGAAAGCCGAAACGGCGGGTATTTTCAACCTGATTACGGCGCATTCAGGCCTCCGAAATGGCGTATACACCTACAAAGGTTGCCTGACCAACGCGTACCTTGGAGAGCGGTTTCAGATTAAAAGTACGAATTTAGACTTGTTAATTACCTCTGATTACTGAGGGGTACATTTCTGAAATCCAGACAATAAAAAAAGCGGATGTTCTTTAAAAGAACACCCGCTTTGTGACCACGACTGGAGTCGAACCAGCACATCCGAAGGACACTACCCCCTCAAAGTAGCGCGTCTACCAATTCCGCCACGTGGCCAAACATTCATTAGCAATAAAGCGGGCGCAAAGTTACGCCTCTTTATGCATTCTGACAAATTAGGAGCCGAAAATATCTTTTAATTTTTCAAAGAAGCCTTTGTCTTCCCGCTCTGGTTTGGGCTGGAAGTTGGGCATTCCTTTAAGCTTTTCCAGTAATTTTCGTTCTTCGTCGTTCATTTTTTTGGGTGTCCAGACATTAACGTGGATAAGTTGGTCACCGCGCTGGTATCCTTGCAAGCTGGGCAATCCTTTTTCACGCAGGCGGAGTACTTTTCCAGATTGGGTACCAGCGGGGATTTTGATCCGGGCTTTTCCATCGAGGGTAGGTACTTCTACGGAGTCACCAAGCGCTGCGTCGGCGATATTGAGGAAGAGCTCATAGATAACATTTTGGCCTTCGCGAATAAACTCCTCGTGTTCGAGTTCTTCGATGCTGATAATCAGGTCTCCGGGAAGTCCTCCCTTTGCGCCGGCATTTCCTTTGCCGGACATGGAGAGTTGAATATCGTTGGTGACACCGGCTGGGATTTTCACTTCGATGGTTTCTTCTCCGAATACTTTGCCCTCCCCTTTACAGACATTACAAGGAGATTTGATGACTTGGCCGGCACCTTGGCAGGTGGGGCAGGTGGTAGAGCTTTGCATGGCGCCGAAGGGCGTTTGAACCACCCGTCCTACCATTCCGGATCCTCGGCAAGTGCCGCAGGAGGAAACGGAGCTGGCGTCGCGCGCACCGGAACCATTACAAGTGGAGCAGCTGACTTGCTTTTTGACTTTGATTTTTTTCTCGACGCCGGTAGCGATTTCTTCCAGGGTCATTTTGACTTTAATGCGCAGGTTGGTGCCGCGTTCTCCTTGTTGGCGTCCTCCTCGACGGCCACCGCCGCCAAAGAATTGGGAGAAGATATCATCGGCATCGAATCCGGCACGGCGCAGGATGTCATCGAAGTCCATGCCACCGCCATAGCTTCCGCCACCGCGACCATCCATACCATCGATGGCTGCATGGCCGCCTCGGTCGTAGAGTGCGCGTTTTTGGTCGTCGCTGAGGACATCATAGGCTTCAGCGGCTTCCTTAAATTTTTCTTCAGCGGCCTGGTTACCTGGGTTTTTGTCCGGGTGGAACTCAACCGCTTTTTTACGATAGGCTTTTTTTATTTCGTCCGCACTGGCGTTTCTAGCGACCCCCAGTACTTCATAATAATCTCTTTTGGCCATAAAATTTATTTTCCTACGACTACTTTAGCGAAGCGAATGATTTTTTCGCCGAGCAGGTAGCCAGGTTCAATGATATCGACAATTTTACCTTTCAGTTCTTCTTGGGGAACGGGTATTTCGGTAACTGCTTCTTGCGTATCGGCATCGAAGGCGGCTCCAGCTTGCAGCTCGAGTTGTTTGAGCCCTTTCTGACGAAGTGTCTGAAGTAGTTTGTGGTGGATGAGCTTGATTCCATCTGGAATTCCTGCTGTTTTTTCAGCACGATCAAAGTCATCCAGTACGGGTAGAAGGGCGGCCATAACGTCGCGGTTAGCTGTTTGCATGAGGTCCATGCGTTCGCGGGCGCTGTGGCGTTTGTAGTTTTCAAAGTCAGCTGCCAAGTAGAGGTACTTGTTTTTTATTTCTTCTAGCTGGGTCCGCAGTTGTTGGGACTCCTCTGACATTCCGGCAGGATTCTCTTCCGGTGTGTCAGTTGCTGAGGTGTTTTCGGTGGCAGCGTCTGTTTCCGGTGTGTTTACTTCTTGTTCAGGCTGTTCTTTTTCCATCTTGGAAAATATTTTTTTAAAGGTATTGCGCATGAAAATGGGGTGCTTATTGCTTCAACTACCTGTAACGGGGACCCCGAGGTAATTCAGCAGTCGGCAATTCGATTCAACCAATGCAATTATTATGCCTTTACAAAATGGGTTGCCAATTTGTCAGATGCACTGTTCGGCGAGCATTTTTTCCAAAAGGGGCAAGCTTGGATTGGTGCCGATGAAGGTTCCAGAAGAATTTACCAAGAACAGGGTAGGAATTTGGTTCACGTTAAACAGGGTTGCAGCGGGCCCATCGAAGCGGCCGCTTTCGAGGACATGGTAGGGCCAGGGGAGTTCATTCTTGGCTTTTTCCCAGCCTGCTTGGTTTCGCTCCACAGAGATACTGATTATTTCCAATCCTTTGGGGTGGTATTTTTTATAAAGGGCTACTAAATGAGGATTTTCTTGGCGACAAGGGCCACACCAAGAGCCCCAGAAATGAATTAGAACAGTTTTTCCCCGAAATGATTCGAGGGAAAGGCTGTCGCCGGTGGTCATTGGGAAGGTAATTGCTGGCGCAGGTTGGCCTGCTTGAAATCGAGGTTGACGGGATTGATAATAGTTCCAAGCAGCGG
>CANHDG010000060.1 GCA_947459365.1 Saprospirales bacterium | reverse complement strand
GAGAAGTAGAATCTAATGGATCCACCGCAGGGTAGATACCCAAAGACGCAATTTTACGACTCAATACAGTGGTTGCGTCCAAGTGCGCGAACGTAGTAGCAGGAGCAGGATCTGTCAAGTCATCCGCAGGAACGTACACGGCCTGAACAGAGGTAATCGATCCACGCTTGGTTGAAGTAATCCGTTCTTGCATCAGACCCATTTCGGTTGCAAGTGTTGGTTGGTAACCTACCGCAGAAGGCATACGACCCAACAAAGCGGACACCTCAGAACCCGCCTGTGTAAAGCGGAAGATATTATCGATAAAGAAAAGGATGTCACGACCTCCGGAAGGATCACTTAGATCTCCATCCCGGTAGTATTCAGCAATGCTCAATCCGGAAAGGGCCACACGAGCGCGGGCTCCTGGTGGTTCGTTCATCTGACCGAATACGAAGGTTGCCTTGGAATCCTTCATTTTGTTGTAGTCAACCTTGGAAAGGTCCCAGCCTCCTTCTTCCATGGAGTGCATGAAATCGTCGCCATACTTTATAATGCCGGCTTCCAACATTTCACGCATCAAGTCATTACCTTCACGAGTACGCTCACCTACACCAGCAAATACAGATACACCATCGTATGCTTTCGCGATGTTATTAATTAACTCCTGGATCAATACCGTTTTACCTACACCGGCACCACCGAAGAGACCAATTTTACCACCTTTCGCATAAGGCTCGATCAAGTCAATTACTTTGATACCCGTGTAGAGAATCTCCCGCTCGGTGGAGAGATCTTCATAGGCTGGTGGCTTACGGTGAATGGAATAAGCCGTCTTATCTTTGGCAACGGGCTTAAGTCCATCGATTGGATCCCCTACCACATTGAACAAGCGACCACGAATTGCGTCTCCTGTTGGCATAGAGATGGTAGCTCCAGTGTCTACACACTCCATCCCACGCATCAGACCGTCTGTCGAGTCCATCGCAATGGTACGAACGCTGTCTTCACCAAGGTGACGCTGCACTTCCAGCACGAGGGAGCTGCCATCCGGACGCTTCAACTCGAGCGCGTTCAAGATTTCAGGCAACTTGTTGTCGGCACCTGGGAACTCAACGTCCACAACCGCACCGATGATTTGTTTAATACGACCGATATTTGCCATAATGTCGAAATAATGTTTGGTATCTTGCGCAATATTTTCTTATTAAACAGAATATTTAATAAGAAATTGTACGCTTGCTTTATAAAACCGCGCAAAGGTAATCAGGATAATGGCAAAAGAAAAAGTTTCTTGCAAAATTTTATTTTGGATTTTTCTTGGCCTCAGCTCCCTACCGCATAGATAATCGGTAAAGCTGGTAAATGAGCGGATATTATTCGCGCAGCAACGGGATCTCTACCAAAACCTTGGTCCCTGTTTCGGTGAAAGGGGGCAGGTCAGAACGGTCAGTTATAGTTACAAAGTGGCCATTTGGTATGCCGTGCAGCAAAGCTAGCCGCTCTTTGGTAATATCGAGCCCTCTGGACCGGTGGGTTTGGTGCTCGCTTCCATGGGCCGCAATTTTTTCTTTCCCCTTTTTTACGCCTACCCCATCGTCTTCGATCACACAAATCAGGTGTTTCTCATCCTCTGAAAGTTCGAAAGAAACGCTTAAAAATCCTTCCTGCTTGGGTCGTAATCCATGCTCAATAGCGTTTTCCACAAAGGGTTGAATAATCATGGCCGGTATCATCAACTCACTGGGTTCGGCCTCCAGCGGCGCCCTAACTAAGTAATTGAGTTTGTCCCTAAAACGTAGTTTTCGGTTAATCTCCAGGTATTTCTCAATAAAATTGATTTCATCATCCAGGGAGACTTCCTCCAAGTCGGAATATTCGAGCGTTTGACGCATAAACTTGGCGAACCGAGCCAGGTAAGTAGCTGCTTCAGTCCCTCTCCCAGAGGTAATAAAGCCTTGAATCGCATTCAAGGCATTGAACAGAAAATGAGGGTTCATCTGCGCTCGCAAGGCTTTTGATTGCAATCCTGACACGCGCAAACGGGCCATTTGGGCCTCCTGACGAATCCGTTCCAACTCATAACGGGCGTCTAACTCTTGCCGCTCCGTTTTTCTCAACTCAATATAATACTTTTCAGTCAATTCGGTCGCACGCTGTTGCCATTCAAGGGCTTGAACCAAGGCATTGGAGCGTTGATACATTACTGACAAAGCCATGGCAGTACGGCGCTGCTGGTTTAAATCGGTCCCATATTCCCCAATCTCGAAAGCATTTAGAAGGTGATTTTCCTGACTTTCTAAGTCGTTCGTTAGTCGACTCAATTCCGCATACCACCATTCCGCTTTCGCTAGATTATCATAATCGGTTGGCTTTTTAGGTTTCGCCAACAGGGCCTCTCCAGCTTCAAACTTCGAGCGGGCAAGTTCAGGGTGATTGGTAAGCATGGCAATAATGCCCTGATTGGTCAGCACATTCGCTTTTACCTCTTGGTCCGTAGGATCGCAACGTTGCAGTGACTGATCCAGAAACCTACCAGCTCCCTCCAAATCATTTAGGGCCATGGATACCCGGGCCGCATTGAGGTAATGCCAAGCAGACCTCGGCCAAAGACGGTACTCCTCCACAATGGGAAGCACCCGAGTGTACGCATCAATGCTCTGTTCGCGAAGCCCTCTCAACTCATATAACTCCCCAAGACTACTCAAGACCAAGGTGTGGATGTGCCGATCTTTTAAATCTGCCGAACGTTTCAGGGCCATCAAACGAGCATTGGATTCTACTAGTAGTTCCAGTGCTTGCCCAAAATTGCGTAACCGCAGGTGTAAGACCCCTTCTCGAGCTAATAAATGAGCAAAAAGATGGGGTTGTTCGGAATTTTTAAGGTATCGCCTTGCCTTATCTATAGCCGCCTGTGCCTCTTTCCACTTGCGCTGGTTGGTCAAAACGGCAGAGCAATCCAGCCAAATATTTGCGAGGGCAACTGGGTTGGAAATACGTTCAAATGCAGGTCGGGCCGCATGCAAATAATCAAGGGCTTGGTCGTACTGATAGGATTGGTTGGCGATGAAGGAGGCGGCATGGTAATAGGCCGCCTTGATCCCTTGTGGTGATTTTTGCGTAATTTGCCCGGACAATCCATGCAGGAGTGTCTGAGCCTTTTTTCGATCGTTAAAAATGGCCTGAGAAAGTTCGATTAAATCAGATTGGATACTCATTTACCGAAGTCTTAGGATATTTCCCTGATGATAACATCCACGGCATCGGGGTTCATACTGCTCTTTCTCCCCCAACAACACAATTGATTCTCCCTCTGCCAATCGATAAGAATGGGTCGCAAGATTACCGCAATGTACGCAAATGGCATGTACCTTCGTCACGTATTCAGCCATCGCTAGCAAATTCGGCATAGGACCAAAGGGTACTCCCCGGTAATCCATGTCTAATCCCGCTACAATTACCCGCATTCCTCTTAGCGCCAACTCCTGGCACACCTTTGGTAGATCTGCATCGAAAAACTGTGCCTCATCAATTCCAACGACCGTGGTATCAGAGGGCACTTCTAACAGTTTAGAAGAATGGTTAATCGGATTGGCAAATACAGAAGTGGTATCGTGGGACACAACCGCCTCCTCTGCATACCGGGTATCTAATTGGGGTTTAAAAACCTCTACCCGCATGTCGGCTATCCTGGCACGCTTTAAACGACGAATCAGCTCTTCCGTTTTTCCTGAAAACATACATCCACAGACCACTTCAATCCATCCGGACCGCTGACCTTTAAAGTAGGGCTCTAAAAACATATCATATTAAAGGTGTACACAAGTGCCGCAAAGGTTAAAAAAAAATGCGACTCTAGCAAGCAAGAAAGGCTACGCTGAAGCGGGTTGTACTGTTAAAGCGTCGGGCATGCCACTAATCGGCTATTTTCAGTACTATTTTACCAAACTGAGAACCTTCTTCCATTCGTTTTAGTGCTTGGTTTACCTCTTCCAAGGAGAAAACAGAATCGATTACAGGGTGGATCTGGTACTTTGCAACGAGTTCAAGCATTGCCGCAAATTCACGAGCAGTTCCCATTGTTGAACCATGAATACTGATTTGCTTCCAGAACAGTACCTGGGGTACGAGCTGATTCATTTTACCGAGCGTGCCCCCATAAAGTCCAATAGCCGCCCCTGGACGACACAAACCAATGAGGGCCGCAAAGGAGTCTCCAGCGGCAGAGTCAATTATGATATCAAATCCTCCCGTAAGCACTTTTAACTGTTGGTCCCAACCTGCATTCCGATAGTTGACCCCACCGGCTGCACCCATCGCTTTTACTTTCTCCAGCTTTTCATTACTCCCCGAGGTTACCCACACCTCTGAACCAATCGCTAGGGCAAACTGGATAGCGAACAGGGCAACCCCTCCCCCAGCACCTGTAACAAGCACTTTCTTTCCCGGGGTCAACCCACATCGTGAAAAAAGAACCCTGTAAGCTGTTAGACCCGCTAAGGGAAGGGCTGCTGCTTCCAGGTTGTTCAAATGAGGCGGTTTGGGAAACAACTGATCCGGGTGAATCCATATGGATTCCGCAAATGTACCATGGGTAGGCAAGCCTAGTACCTGGTAGGATGGCCCTTGTACCCGTTCGTCTGGGCCCCATTCCAAGGAAGGATTTAGGACAACATCCTCGCCCTTGAAATGTCCACAACCGTCACTTCCTAAAATTATTGGAAATTTTATTCCTGCATATTGACCCTTAGTGATCCATAAATCCCGATGATTTAATGCTGCAGAATACAACTTAACTTCAACATAATCAATATTTTGATTTTCAAATTTAGCTTCCTCCAGCACTAAGGGCTCCTGAGTACTCTTTAAGATGGCTCCTTTCATTTCTATTTTTTTTTAAAAAAAAGCATAACTTCGCTGAACAAATACATATACTTGCGGTTATAATAGTATTACTATCAAAGCAAGTGAAATACGCTACTACCGTAGTTTGAGTGAATAAAAACAGCAAGAAGGTTTTAGAAGGATGTCAAAGCTCGCTGATGAAAATTAGCGAGCTTTCTTATTTGCTTACATTTACTCTAACCTTTCCGGATGAAAAGACATCCACTCGAATTCCAGAGGGGGTCAATCTTGTATCCGTTACTTTTAACTCTTCCAATTGTCCACTTAACACTACCCCTTTTGCCAGCTCATACCGATTGAGGGTACTTTGAACGGTCAGTTTGATGGATTGGATATTCTCGTCCAAGGGAAAGCTCATTGCTGCGGCCATTTTCTGGCGAATAGGGCCCTGAAAAATCCAACCTGCCGATTTATAGAGGAGATTTTTGGAATCCAAGTGAAAATCTAAGTCTGCTACTTCCACTACGTTTTTATCTGCGTTGAATTTAGGAACTCCCATAAAGTAAACTTTCCCTTTAAAGGATCCGATAAGTTGTGCCATTACCACTAGCTTGTCATTATTACCCCAAATTCGCAGGTCTTCTACGGTGACTTTTTTCCCTCCAGACTCCAGAACCTGACCCAACATCATACCTTTCGCAATCCGTTCTGCCTCTGGGAAAGGAATATCGGTTGCAAATTGCATATTAAAATCATCCCCCGTATCGTTCAGAATAGTCAGTTCTGGCACTTGCGTATTAGGCCTAAAGATTGGCTTTTCACCAAAGGATAGGTCATTTAAACACTCCGCCTGAATTTTAGTCCGCAACGTTCCGGCATCTGTTATCAAGGGTGTCATCCCGAGTTTAAGTGGGGTCGTTTTTAGCCATAATTTATATTCGGGCGACAAGAGAACAGGGTCTTGTACACTTTTCCAAGCCTGAGCCACATATTCACGAATACTAAACTGTTGGTTGATCAGTTCGTCCAGCTTCTTTGCCAGGCTTTTTTTAGAATAATTCAACGCCAGGTTGGACAAGGTTTCGATTCCTATGCTACCCAAACCGGTCTTAAGCTTAGGGGATTGAAGCCATTCATGGTATTCTACGTCGGTTTTGGTGCTTAGAGTCCAATCCGAATTGACTTGATAAACCGTTTTAAAACCCAAGGCAAGTTCTCCATCCGCTTCTGCCTCTCCAAAAAAAAGCTTTTTTTTCATCCAAAGCCGAACAGGCACTCGGTACTTGATGGTATTTCCGGAAGCAAAAAGAGTGATGTTTTGGCTTTTCCATGCACTCAGCATCAGACCATCCCCTCCATTATCTTCGTAGGAATAATCTTCAAACAATGCCTTACTCCCCAGCTCCAAATTTAGCTGTTGTACCAGATCCTCCAATAAAATATTTACTGGAATACTAATGCGAGAGGGAAGAGGCTTGTCCATGATTGGTAAATAGGATTCAGTTGGGGCAGGGGCGTCAATCACCTTTGTACTGGTACAAGATGCGACGAACAAAGCCACAAATACAAGGAAAACAGAAGTTTTTTTCATGACAAAATGAATACATTTATAATTAAAGGCTAATCAGGCAGTTTAAAATGACCGTTTTATTCCTCGCAACGAAGAATCCATCCCTCACCTGGCAAAAGGTCGGTTTGCTCTTCCTCCACTTTTGTTCGATGCGTGGAGAAAAGGAGCGCTCCAGACTGTAAAAGCACTTTGGGAACTGGTTGTGCTTGCTCTACATCCAGGTTGGCAAGAAAGCGATAGGAGCCAGCCTCCCAGGCAATAAGAGATTGGTTTCCAGAGGGATCCGGAGGCAACAACCAGTGTGTTTCTGCAGCTTGAATGGCATCGTTCAGTTGATTGCTCATCTCTTTTTGACGGACTAAACGCTGGTAGAGATCAACATTTTTTCCCCATTGAAAAGGTCCTTTGGTTGCTTTCGGCCCCTGCTCAAATTGAAACACATATAATTTGGTATATTGCTCATTCGGAGCAGGCGAAGGGTGAGGCTCTCTGGTCTCAAATCCAAGTGCCATGTAAGAAGGCATTTCGGGTAGAAATAAGCCAATAAAATAACGGATTTCATTACCCCTCAAGTAAAAATGATCAAACCTTGGATCATCCTTATCGGCGGTCATGATCGTAAAATTGGGCGCAAATTGCCGATGATGTAACAAATCAAGGTACCGGGCCAATTCAGCAATAAAAAAAGGTGTTCCGACGGGTTCTGACTGCAAGTCCCCCAAAGTAGAATCAGCCAAAGACGCCTCCAAGTGTTCAACCTCATCTCCATACGCCATCTCTCCCGGAGGTGCCAAAAAACTCTCTGCAAAATAACCAAACCAAGGTTTTTTCTTCCTACAATACTGCTTTACCGCTCCCAATAGATCGTAATAGGCATCCGGTTGGGTCGGAACTCCTTCCGGGCGCATTTGAACATGTGACATATCACCCCTCATAAAATCAAACCCATACTCTTCTTGCACTTTTCCATAGTGCTGACAAACATATTTCCAAACCGGTACCACCGGATGCTCAAAATCAATTTCCCAGTTTTCATTTTGATCGACCGCCTCGTAGAGTCGATATCGGGTTAGGGGACCGAAAACCCTAGACATAGCTTGAGGTTGGGTGATTCGGTAATCCCTCCAGAAGCGGCCTTCCTCGTCCAGCACGCATGCTGAAGGATCAGAATCCACCTCTAAACCCCGATAAGGCGGGCCCATGGTGGCTGGAACCGTTTCAAGTCCATGGTCATATAAAAGCTGCACTAGTTTTTTCCGGCGTTGTAACCGTCCCTCGTAGTTGGAGGCCTCTCCAAAAAGCAGAAGCAAACGCTCCGATTCGTCTGTTGATCGAAAAAATGCATCTGCATCCTTGTATGGTAGCGTAGCGTTCTCAGATAGTAGCCAATCAAATAGTTGCAGTTCAACTTTTTTGTATAAACAGGAGTCGTGGTTTACAATTTGGTATTCCGATCGTTGTAACCACTCAAAAAAAGAGGGATTAGCAAGTACTTGCTCCGAATAACGGTCTGTATGAGGGACCACATCCATTCCAACCACCCTACCTGTTAAATGAAGCAGGTTAATTACTACTTTCAATTGCTTTTCAACGGTATCCAGGTGAGGGAACGCCTGATAAAGTTCCGTTGAAAAAAAGGCTGGGTTTACGTTCCAAGACGACATACCATATAAAGAGGCCACAACACCTGGCTCCCAAATAGGCAGTATATGGATCGCATTTTGAGCAGCAGGCAGCGTTAAGCTATACGGAATGATCTTCCAGAAACTACCGATTGTTCGAACATTTATTCCAACGCAATTGGCACGCTTCAACCAGCTGGTATCAGTCGAATATTGGAGTGGTGAGGGAATGGTGTAAGCGGGGTAAATTGCCTTCTCTAACTCCACGGGATAGCGATATTGAAGAATTTCAAGCATTTCTTCAATATTTTTTTCGAGTACAAGTTCCGGCGGTTGACTTATTAGTGGAGTGAAAATCATTCTATTAAACGAAATTTAATTGTATTAAACATTGTTTTTTTTACAAAAACCTATTATTTCATATTGGTTTTTTACCAAATGCCATATCTTTACCCCGTCAAAGATACTGTGGGCTTTTGCCTTTATCCTTCAATCATGATCTTTAAAGTAAAATTAAAAAATGCAGACGGGTTCGTTTTGTTAGATGATTTCGTATTCGAATGGCTTAGCAACGATCTCCGTTACAAAGAAATACGCTTGCTGGAGAACCTCCGGCTCCACTCCAGCGGCTGTGCGGTTTTTCAAAAAGCTTGGAAAAGAGCAGACGGCAGCACCAAAATGGAAACCATCTACCTGCACAAAGTTATTGCAGAACATTATATGTCCGATAAAAAAGTCGGAAAGAATACCGTAGTCAGTTCAAAAAATGGGGACAAACTCGATTGCAGGCTCGAAAATATAGTTTATCGACAACGATCCGCAGTCAGTCGACTGCGAAAAACGAAAAGCTCTACCGGCTACACCGGTGTTTACAAGGAGTACCACAAATACAGGGCCATTATTTCCATTGATGGAAAAGCCGTACACCTTGGAATGTTTGATACTCCAGAAGAAGCCGCACTCGCCTACAACAAAGCCTCGAAAAAAGCCTTCGGGAGTGAGGGTAAATTGAACAAGTTATGAGTGTAAATTCATCCCAGTAAACGCTCTACCATTAGAAGCGGTTTCCCTAACCAACGTCGAAAAACCGCTCCTTCCTGCCAAAAATCAATTGGACTAAGACAATATCTCTCTTGATATTACTAGTTTTTGAATCTCAGAGGTTCCTTCCCCAATGGTACACAATTTAGAATCTCGGTAGAATTTTTCAACAGGAAAATCTTTCGTGTAGCCGTAACCTCCGTGAATTTGGACCGCATCGGTACTCACTTCAACAGCCACTTCAGAAGCATAATATTTGGCAATAGCAGATTCCTTGGTACACTTTTGGTGGTTGTTTTTTAAGGTGCCAGCATTCCTGGTCAACAATTCAGCAGCCTCAATCTTGGTGGCCATATCCGCCAACTTAAAGCTAATCGCTTGAAAATGAGCGATTGGTTTTCCAAACTGCTGCCGTTCTTTAGCATATTTTACGGAGGCATCAAATGCTCCCTTGGCGATACCCAATGAAAGGGCAGCAATTGAAATACGGCCACCATCCAGAATTTTCATTGCCTGAATAAAGCCCTCCCCTTCAGCACCTAAAAGTTGAGATCGATGAACCCTGCAATCCTCAAAGATCAGCTCCGCGGTTTCACTGGCGCGCATCCCTAATTTATTTTCTTTTTTTCCAGCCCGAAAACCTGGAGTATCGCGTTCAATAATAAAAGCAGACATCCCGCGGCTATCCAACAGCTCTCCTGTTCGAACAATAACCACCGCTACTTTCCCAGATGCTCCATGGGTGATCCATGACTTTGTGCCGTTGATGACGTAGTAATCACCGTCTTTCACTGCCACGCATTGCATTCGGCCGGCATCAGAACCGGTATTAGGCTCCGTCAATCCCCAGGCACCCACCCAGGCACCAGAAGCGAGCTGTGGCAAATAGGTTTGCTTTTGCTCCTCGGTTCCGAACATAAGTATATGATTCGTGCACAGAGAATTATGGGCGGCAACACTCAACCCGATGGAGCCACAAACTTTCGATATTTCTTCAATAATGGTAATGTATTCCTGGTAACCAAGTCCCGCCCCGCCATACGCTTCTGGAACAAGGACACCCATAAAACCAATTTCACCCATTTTATGAAATAAATCCAGTGGAAAATGTTGGGATTCATCCCATTCCATCAGATGGGGTTGGATGTACGTTTTCGCAAAATCGCGGGCACTTTGGCGAATGAATTCAAGCTGTTCGTTGGTTGTAGCTGACATAAATACATTAAGAAATGGTTAGGACAAAATTTCGATTAATAAACGAAGACGCACCTCGCTTGGTTGCTAATCTTGCTCAATTTTTTGAAAATTAAAATAGGCTTTAACTACTTTCGTAATCGGCCCTATGAAAAACCGCGCGCCTCCTAATAAATTGGTGGACGCGCGGTTATGCAAGTCATGCAAAAAAATTAAACCCGCTCAATGACCATCGCGGAGGCACCTCCACCCCCATTACAAATGGCCGCTAATCCTAGTTCCCCCTCTTTTTGTTGCAGAACATTCGTTAAGGTAGTTATGATGCGTGCCCCGGAAGCCCCCAATGGATGTCCAAGTGCTACTGCACCACCAAATACATTCATTTGGGAATGATCAACACCGATGATGCGCTCAAAGGCCATCGTCACTACTGAAAACGCTTCATTTACCTCAAAAAACGAAATATCTTTTGCTTCCACTCCTGCCATTTTCATAGCTTTAGGGGCAGCGAGGGTGGGTGCAGTGGTAAACCATTCAGGAGCCTGTTCTGCATCAGCATAGCCACGGATAACTGCGATTGGGCGCAATCCGTAGCGTTTTACCGCCTCCTCACTTGCTAAAATCACCGCAGAGGCACCATCATTAATCGTACTGGCGTTGGCTGCTGTAACAGTTCCATCAGGCGTAAATGCTGGACGAAGACCGGGAATCTTATCAAAATTTACTTTTTTATACTCTTCATCCGCCGTAATCACTGTAGGATCTCCTTTTTTTTGTGGAATTACCACCGGTACCAGCTCTCCTTTAAAATCTCCACGATCGGTGGCTGCTGCTACCCGCTGATAGGATTCAATCGCAAATGCGTCTTGTTCCTCCCTACTAATTCCGTATTTAGACGCTGTTTGGTCTGCAAATACACCCATGGCTTGTTGGTTGTAGGCGTCGGAAAGTCCGTCCTTAGCCAATCCATCTACAAATTCAGCATGACCGTATTTATATCCCCACCGAGCATTTGGAACGTAATACGGTATCTGGGACATATTCTCCATTCCACCCGCTACCACAACATCCGCCAAACCCAGCTGTATGCTTTGTGCACCCAGAGCGATGGCTTTCATCCCGGATGCACAAACCTTATTGATGGTGGTACAAGCAACTTCTTTGGGCAAACCCGCATAAATAGCCGCTTGACGGGCAGGGGCTTGTCCAAGATTTGCGCTCACGACATTACCCATTAGCACTTCAGAAACCATATCTGGAGACACTTCCGCTTTTTCAAGGGCGCCTTTTATCGCAATGGAACCTAATTCAGTGGCACGAATGCCAGATAAAGATCCCCCAAAACTACCGAGTGGGGTACGAACAGCAGAAACGATATAAACTTTTTGCATGGTAAAACTTGGTTAGGTATTTAGTTGAGCCGCAAATTTAGCCAATTTGAGACGGTCTGAAACAAAAGTATGTTTGGATTCTGTCATTATTTCCAAAAAAAATTGTCCAATTATATCTAAATTAAAATATACATTTGAAAATAAAAACAATAAAAAATAATACACTTAAAAAACCCTCCAACTATAGAACAAACCATATATTTGCACTATAATTAAGAAATTTTATTTGCCAACTAAATCAACTTAGCCATGCAATCACCCAACTATGATGTCGTTTCCCCAAGAGAAGCTTATGCCTCTTACCTGATGGGAAGTGTTTTGGTGGACGTGCGAACTAAATCAGAAATTGAAAACACCAAAATTCCCCTCAACCATCTACTAACCATTCCAATGGAGGAGTTGGAAGGGCGTATTTCAGAATTACCTGCTGACCGTAGAATCATCTTTTTCTCTCGGGTAGGAGTGAAGGGAGAAGCTGCCGCTCGCCTAATGTCAACCCTTGGATATCCGAAGGTGGCTTTGGTAGACGGGGGAGTTACTGCTTGGGAACAAGAAGGATTGCCTGTTCAACACTAGACGAATTAAGATTTGTTTTCATACGAGGACTGTAACCATAGTTGATGACCCACCTTTGGCGGAAGGCTAAACGTGGGTTTTTTATTCTTGTGAAAAAGTCACCAATAGAGCGCTCTGTTCCGGGCTTACAATGCGGTCCACCTTTACAAATATCCCTTGTTGCACCTCTCGATTTTCCCCAAGGCGCATATCGGTCCGTCGAAGCTCGATGATGTCCGCCCAATCCTTTAGTGCCAAGTTTTTGGAAGAGAGCGTACTTAAGAAAACCAGTTGTCGGCTCGCTTCCTTGAGCCACAACGAATCCGGCATTTGTGAGTAATCTCCCTGGACTGTAAATTTGTATTCTTGAAGGGTCTTGTCACATACCTGCTGGTAAATTTCTAGAAGCACCTTGGTATCCAGCAGCATACTTTCCAATGACTGCTCTCCTTCCACTTCGAAATTGTATTGAAGCACATGTGGTAATCCCGCTTGAAAAATAGCAGTAGGTTTGTAAGCGCATTTACGCTCTTGTTTACAGGCGATCATCATCCATACACTAAAAGCAAGTAAAACAGCGTTTTTGAACATAAAGTCAATTTTTTTTGCAAAATTCCGAATATTCTCTGAATTGAACCTCTTTTTTTCTGCTTACCGCGTATTCCTTGCTTACGATCAAGATCAACCGCTATAAATTTTTAATAAATCTTTAAAACAAGAAATAAATTGCGCTGTATGCTTACCTTTCGCCCTTATTAGATATTCTATATTATGACCAACAGACGTACATTTTTAAAACAAACCGCATTGGTTGCTGCCGCAGCACCTTTCTCCGGATCGCTGCTCGATCTGGGCAATTCCATCCCGGAACACATTGGCCTGCAGCTATGGAGTGTGCGGGAAAACATGCAAAAAGATACCCCAGGAACGATTGCAGCTTTAGGGAAAATGGGCTACCGGGAAGTAGAGGCTTTTGGCTTTGACTCCGGTAAGCTGTTTGGAATGGAGTACGCTAACTTTAATAAGTTGCTGAATGATAATGGAATGAAAATGCCTAGCACGCATTCTATGTTTACCTCCAAAAACTTTGATACCTCCGCAGGTGATATCACAGACGCGACCAAAAAAATCATTGATGATGCTGCAGCAGCTGGGCTCCAATACATTATCGCTCCCTACATGATTGATGAAGACCGCAAACAAATTGAGTTGATGGTCAAGCTTTTCAATCAGGTTGGAAGCTATGCCCAAAAAGCAGGTGTTCGATTTGCTTACCATAACCATGATTTCGAATACACGGTAAAAGGCGAAGATGGGCGTTTGTTGGCAGAATGGATTGTGCAAGAGACAGATCCAAGTTTGGTAGCGCTCGAAATGGACCTTTACTGGGTAGTTAAAGCAGGTTATAGCCCGCTTGACTGGTTTAAAAATTATCCTGGACGCTGGGAATTACTTCACGTTAAAGACATGGCCAAAACTGCCGGCAAAGAAAGTATCGAGGTGGGTGATGGTTCCATTAATTTCAAAGAAATTTTCAAACAGGCCAAACTGGCTGGAACCTCTTATTATGTGGTGGAGCTGGAGAACTATGTTACTACACCGATGAATGGGGTCGAAAAATCGCATAAAAACCTTGTTAAGATGTTCTAACTTCGTTTGAACAAGTAAAAATGGGGTGCTGTTGATCGACAGTATCCCATTTTTTTTGCCCCCTTTGCTATTGGACACACTATCAGGTGTCCAATAGTTGTAAAAGTGTCCTTGCCCAAACCATTTTGAGCGCACATCTTTGCAATGAGATCGTTATTCAACACCTGTTCAATCTTTCCTCCGTAATGATTCCTGCCGATTCTTTCAAAAGAGAAAGATGTAGGAGAGCAAAGCCCCCGAGTGGTTCCCATAAGGGGGCACATTTCTTCACTTTCACCCTCCTTGCCGTATGTACTACCGATGCACCGTCCACCCTAATACAGTTGGAAGTTGGGGATTCTGCCTGCTGTGTACCCTCCTTTCTAGCAATTTGCTTTGGGCAAGTTACTCTTATATGGTTCCATTAAAGGACACCTGCCAGCTGTCGGCATGCCCTAGTTGCAATTGGCTCGAAGAAGGTTCCACTCGTTCCATCCTTTCCTGGTATGATTCCGAACAAGCACTTCTAAAAAGTAAATGGAAGACACTTGAATCTACTCTTCTGATTGCCCAGCAAAATAAAGAGCTTGACCGATTAATTGAACTACTTATTGAGAGAGAAGCGCTCCAACGACAAAGGGTTTTACTGGAGGGAGAATTTAAGGATCGAATCCTGCAACTTCGATTTAAGAGGAGTATTGAAATGCTAAAACTACTATATGAGAAAATATTGAGTATGGATCACCATTTCGCTGGCATGAAGGCACATGAAGATATTTCCAATTTGTCTAACCCTCAATTTTACCCCGAATTTCGATCGTATCAGACAAGATTAGAGGAAAGAGCAAAGAAAAAACACCTAATCCCCTTTTCGCCTTTCTTGCAATCTAATCCATACCTAGCTGCCGCCATTTCAATTTTTAGCCTGCTGCATTCAACTGCCGAAGCATCCGACAAAGAGCAAGATCAGGTTAAATGCATATTGGACTTTACAGTCGGCATGCATCAAAATTTGCAAACCATTTACCATGAGCTGACGTTTTTGAGAGATGCCAACCAGGCCTTACTTGCTGATTGCGAGCAGCTTTTCACAGATTGCTCCAAAACGGTAGGATACCATCTACCTTTTTCCTATTGCAGAGAGCAAGATGATTGGGAAAATCTGTTTCAAAAACTAACCACCTTATTTGCCAAGGGGGCTACAAGTGATCGTACTCCATCGAATGGCGAATATTTTTCCATTCAAATCGAAAAAAACAGGATGGCATTACAGTTTTCCATAGATCGGGTGGCTAGTTTCACCGAACGCTACACCCAATTCGTCCAGCAAGGCACCGAATATTATAAAAAATTTTCCAGAATTTTGGGAGGTTATCATCCCAGTCCCGTCTGTGCTCCCATGGCACCTGCCGCCTTCACAGAGTTGAAAACAGACATTCAAACGACCTTAGAAAAATTCAAGACCGCCTATCAGATCCCGGAGATTCAAGGTTCCAAACTAAAAGAAATGCGGTATGGTTTCCCTGATAATTAACTTTAAAAAGAAAATGAGCCCATTCTTGCTTTTACATTAATCGAGCAAGAATGGGCCTCTTTACCATTTATCGCTGCAACTCTAGCACTAAAGGACTATTTTTGGGGAGAGTGATCGTCCCTAAATTAGAAATCAACTCTCCGTTCAAAATATTTTTTGCTTTACTGTACCCCTTCATACGTTCAGCAAAGCGGGCGGTATCGACCGTTCTGGAATCATTGGCAGTATTAACCAATACCATCACTGGCTTATCCGAATCGTTGTACCGAAAGTATACATAAACGCTGTTATCAGGGGTAAACTGCATCAATTTACCGGTTTGCAGTACAGGATGGGAGTTTCGGTACTGTAGCAGGGTACGCATGAATTGAAATGCCTCTTCCTCCTGAGAAGTTCTACCTGCTGCTGTAAATTTATCCAGAGGATCGCCTGGCCATCCACCTGGAAAATCTTTTCGAATATTTCCATGGGAGGGATGCTCAAAACCTGTTCCAAGGATTTCGGTACCGTAATAGATTTGTGGGATCCCTCT
Source organism: Saprospirales bacterium (assembly GCA_947459365.1). GTDB lineage: Bacteria > Bacteroidota > Bacteroidia > Chitinophagales > Saprospiraceae > M3007. The sequence goes on along the minus strand of CANHDG010000060.1, from coordinate 196 downwards.
TGAAGTAAACAGAAGGGTGACCCCGCTTTTGTATTTGTTTATATCTTCTTTTACAATGGAGAAAAACCGTGAAATATCATGATTATCCAGCATCGTCACGTTCTGGTAGGGATCCTGATAGAAAAAATCTTGGGCGAGTGTGTAGTAGAGGCGACTGATCCCCTCGGTCCAGCCCTGCTCCCTGCTCAACGCCTCG